>JALUYN010000115.1 GCA_027012915.1 Cellvibrionaceae bacterium | reverse complement strand
ATTGCCATTGTGAAGATTGCCGCGAACTACTGCAGGTACCTTTTCACTCGGTATTGGCATGGGAAGCGGACAACCTGAAGATAACAAAAGGCGCGGCTGACATTGTTGAGTTTCAACACCCCAGTAAGCGTATGAAACGAAATTTCTGTAAGCACTGCGGCGATGTTATGTACAACACCAACGCTATGGGTTGGAAACTGGTGTCCCAGTGGATGTATCGAAAATGCAATGACGATCAGTTGCCTCAAAACTTCGAGCCCAATGCACACTTCTTTTACGAGCGAAGAAAGCTGTCAATAGATGATGCATTACCCAAACGTTCTTAGATAAAATGCGATACACGATTTTGGTGTTTGGCCATAGAAGCTATGAGCGGAAACAAAAGCTATTTCGATGACTTCGATTTGGATCATACCTACTCCTATGGAGAGTATCTAATGACCGAAGAAGAGATCATCGAATTCGCCGGAAAATTTGACCCTCAGTATTTTCATATGGACCCTGTGCTTGCCTTGCAGTCACCGCTGGGCTGTTTGTGTGCCAGCGGGCTGCACACGCTTTCAGCAGTTCAAAGGCTCAATGTCGACAACCTCTACAACAAGATTCATCTGGTCGCAGGCCGGGGAATCAATAACCTCAGTTTGCTGCAGCCTGTTGTTCCCGGCGACAGAATTTCCGTTAAGTTGCAAATCACCAAACTCAAAGCATATAAAAAACTCGGCCACGGGCTGGTTGGTGCCAAATGCATCGCCTTTAATCAACGGGACGAGATGTTGGCCAAAATGGATGTAGAGTTTGTAGTGCTACTGCAACCTCATAATGGAGTTTGATTTCAACAAGTTTCGTCCAGAAAATTAGTCTTAACAGGTCTAGTGAATACCTGACTTTTTGAGCTCGTCTTCGACCAGAGGGCGACCTTCGCGTTGAACATATTCGAGGAACGCCTGACCCAGAACCGTGTGTTCTTTGGCTTTTAACCAGACAAAATGCCAATGGGCTTCAATTGGGGTTTTGGCAACGTTGAGGCGAACCAGACCCGCGTCGCCACCATAGGTCAGTGTGTGTGAAGACAAGATGGAAATCCCCAAGCCTGACATTACTGAGTGTTTGATCGCTTCATTGCTCTCAATAGTCATGCGGATGTTGAGCGCACAGCCCTGGCGCTTCATAAATTCTTCGATGGCGTAGCGGGTGCCAGAGCCTTCCTCGCGCATTAGGAAATTTTCCTTGCTGATGTGATTCAGAGACAAACGCTTTTTTTGTGCCAGCGCATGCCCCTCGGGTGCGATAACCACTAGGGGATTGTCCAGGAATTCAATGGAGTCTGTCTCAATATCCTTCGGGGGATGGGAAAAAACATAGAAGTCGTCCAGACCCATTACCATCCGATCAATGATTTTCTGACGATTGCCAACGGTCAGCTCGATATCAATATCAGGGTATTGCTCACAGAATGGTCCCAGCAAGTGGGGGATGAAGTACTTGGAGGTGGTAACTACCGCCAGTTTCAAGGTGCCTGTGGTCAACCCGCGCATACGGGCCAGTTTCATATCCAGTCGTTCAAACTGATTGAGCACTTCGCGCGCCGTGAGAGACAGTTCATGGCCGGCTTCGGTAAACACCAATTTGCGCCCCAGCAGATCATACAGGGGCATGCCCACGGCTTCCGAGAGCTTTTTAATCTGCATGGATACGGTAGGTTGCGTTAAATGCAAGCTGGCTGCGGCAGCTTTGATGCTGCCTCCATCATAAACGGCGAGGAATATTTCCAGCTGTCGCAGTGTGCCGATTCGGGCGTGTAGTCTAGACATGACAATTTATATAAATAGATAAATATCTATAAACTATAAAGAAAATATCTATTTTTATCTATTTGTAAGTTTTGGCACTATGCGCAACCACTGAACCCTGGTTATCACTTTGAATTCTGCGGAGGTAGTTATGCCGAAATCACACTTTTACTTTTCTCTGTTTGTCGGTGCTGTGTTGGTTATCCTGGGCAATGCGCTGAGCTCGCAAGACTCTGTTGGGTGGACCCTGGTATCACTGGGCGTGGCCATACCCATTCTCGCCATAATTTCACAGCAGTTTGGCAAGGCAAGTGACGAGGCACAGATTCTCGAGCCCATCAATATCAGCAACGATTGATTGGAGCCCCAGATGCAACTGGATATCGTAATTCTATTCTTCCTACTCGGAGTCGGGGCTCGGCTGATTAAAGCCAATATTGATTTCCCCAAAGGGCTCTATCAGGGACTGACTCTGTTTCTGATGATTGCCATTGGTTTGAAAGGCGGTATTGCCCTCGCTGAACACGGCAGCAGCAGTTTGATACCGCAGTCCTTTGCGGTAATTGGTCTCGGTATCGTATTAACGCTGTTGGCGTTTCCCGTATTGCTGTATGTGGGTAAGTTGACACGAAAGGACGCTGCATCGATTGCGGCTCACTACGGTTCTGTGAGTGTGGGGACCTACGCCGTCGCTGTGGCCTTGTTGGACTCGCAGAATATTGCCTACGAAGCTTACTTTCCGTTGTTTGTCGTATTGCTCGAAATGCCGGCTATTATGGTTGGCTTGTTGTTGGCAAAAGAAGCGGGGAAGAAAGTCGATACTGCAAAATTACTGCACGAGGTCTTCTGCAATCAGGGCATTGTGCTGATGAGTGGCGCCCTATTAATTGGCTATGTGGCAGCAGAGCAGGCACATACCATTACACCGCTCTTTAAAACTCTATTCCACGGTGCGTTGGCATTGTTCCTGCTGGAAATGGGTATGGTTGCGGCCGATCGTCTCAAGCATATGAAATCCTCCGGTCAGTTTATTCTGAGCTTCGGTATTGCCATGCCTCTTCTGGGCGGCGCCATGGGCTGCGCCACAGGGCATATGATCGGTCTATCACACGGTGGCTCGATTCTGTTGGGGGTATTGGGTGCCAGTGCCTCGTATATAGCAGTGCCTGCCGCCATGAGGGTTGCCATCCCCGATGCCAATCACGGCATGTCGATTACCGCATCGCTTGGGGTAACCTTCCCGTTTAACGTCATGGTGGGTATTCCAACCTATATTGCCTTCAGTCAGTGGATGGCGGCTTAATTTGAAACATTGCGGTATATGTCGGAGGAGAGTTACGAGTCCGGCTGAGGCTCGTAATCACTCTTGAACAGATACCTATTTAGTGGATTGCACTCTCTGAGTCCGATAGTCTTTGGGATGGCCCAAAACAACACTGAAAAGGATAAGAAGTTATGCCAAGAGTAAATCTTGAAGGAAGTTCCTCCATTGTGACCGGTGGTGCTTCCGGTATTGGCGAGGCAACCGCACGCCAGCTGGCAGAAGCCGGTTCAAAAGTGGTAATTGCGGATCTGAACGAAGAGCGAGGAAGTCAGATTGCCAGTGAGATTGGCGGCGTATTTGTTAAATGCGACGTTACCAAAATTGAAGACGCCGATGCTGCCGTTGCCGCCGCCTGCGAGCTGGGCCCGCTGCGCGCCTGTGTTAACTCTGCCGGCATTGGTATGCCGATGCGCACCATCAATCGCGACAGTGAGCCAATGCCTCTGGAAAAATTCAACTTGGTTATCCAGATCAACCTGGTGGGAACCTTTAATGTCCTGAGTCGCGCCGCCGCTGCTATG
>JALUYN010000114.1 GCA_027012915.1 Cellvibrionaceae bacterium | reverse complement strand
TGTTGGAAGCCTCTCCAATTTCGAATTTTTAGTGAGATGTTTCTGGGATATAGCTTCTACAATTCTCTGAGCGACTCTGTGAGATTCATCAGCGCTTGTTTTTGGCATCATTATAATAAATTCCTCCCCGCCGTAACGAGCGAATAAATCATATGATCTTAAGGTAGAGTTAATTGTTTGGCTGACTTCGATTAATACTCTATCACCTTCTTGATGACCGAAGGTGTCATTTATCTGCTTAAAGTCGTCAATATCCACCATCAATATAGAAATAGGCTCCTGTAACCTTTTTGCCTTTTCTAGCTCCATAGAAGCCTGTTCAAGAAAGTAAATCCTGTTGTATATAGAAGTGAGCCCGTCCTTCACTGACTTCTCGTATAGGTCTCTATTATTCTTTTCAGATTTGATCAGTGAATCTTGTAATTCCTCCGTAGCGGTGATGTCTCTGACTATAGCGAGTACGTGTTGACCATACTTGGTCTGTAAAGGACTTAATCGAATATGAACCGGTACCTCTGAACCATCTTTCCGTAAAGCTTTCAATTTGGTCTTTCTTTCGGTCATTTCTGCAGGCTTTGGGTCAGACAAATAGCTATCACGATTTTTGCGGTGGCCTCTCTGATAGGGCTTGGGAACCAGACTGTCAATTTGAAGACCTTTAAATTCATCAGATGAATAGCCAAAAATCTCACACGCTTTTAGGTTGGTTTTGATAATGTTCCCTAGCGTATCTACCTCAATAATCGCGTCGGGCATTGAATTTAATACTTGTTCACTTTCTTCAAGAGCCAACTTCGTATCTGCATAAAGCCTATCAATGTTCTTTAGGCTTTCCGCGTACCGCAATTCTGCTAGTTTCAGTTGTGTAACATCCGTGTGAACGCCAAGCATACGTACCGGATTCCCATTGTTATCTCGGATTGCTATCCCTCTGCATCTGACCCATACTGTAGAGCCATCTGCATGTTTGTATCTAACAATTTGATCATAAGAATGTTCAGGGTTCTCGCAATGGCGTTTAAAGTTCTCCATAGCTGTTTGTAGATCATCCTGATTTATTAGATCTTGCCGTTCGGAAGCTAAGTGTTTCTTTTGGGTTGGCTCAAAGCCTAAAGTTAACCAGAATTGAGGACTCATCCATTCATGTTCAGGGTTTTGAAGATCCCAGAACCAAACGCCATCTAAAGCGGCATTTCCGATGAAGCTATGTATGTCTTTATCGTCCTTGAAGAGTTTCTGTAGTTCACTTTCTAGGTAATGCATCTGGATAATCTATCAAGCTCAAAAGGTACTGTTGATTATGGCTGAACGCGAGCCCCTCTTCAAATTGCTGGTCTTACCTGTCTCTCATAAGCGATCTAATGATTGAACACTTAATTGGTGTTACTTGCATAAACAGATTCACGGCTATGAGTATTAAACCGACATTACCTAAGATTTGCGATCTAATGTGATTGTTTGTAGCTGTTCAATTAACCATTGATGCAGCGGTGAGTGGTGATTTCGTGTATGCCAGCATAGATGAATCGAAAGTGGGTTGTAGGTTCCCGGAACATAGCAGCTCGAAAACTCTGACATAATTGCCAGTTTTCCTGGAAGTGGAGCCAACATATCACTTCCTCGGAGGAATTGCGGTATTCCTGAAAAGGTGTTTACGACAACCTTTGGTTTAATGTCCCGGCCTTTAACTGGTGCAAACTGTTGGCGCACGAACTCGGTCGCTTCATCGTATAGGATTTCAGGGACCACATAGTCCGCAGCGAGAAACTCTTCTTCGCTTTCTGGTTTATCCCGGTGATCACCATCAAAAAATATTACCTGCCTGTCCTGATTCATACGAAGGCTATGAACATCACTTTTGTCAGGTGGGGTGGGGGTTAAAACCAGATCAACACTTTCATCTCGAATGAGATCCAAAGTGTTGTATGGGTTTGAGATGACTCGCAATCGTAAATGAGGGGCCTTATCCCGAAGCACTCGCAGCAGTTTTGGTAGCAGCATATCACGTTGATATTCGTTAGCTCCTATAACAATCACGCCGTTCGCTTTTAGTGGCCCAAACTCTGGTTTGATGGCCAGTGTGCTCAGCATGTCAGTGATTTCACGAACCCGACAAACAATCGAGAGTGCATAGGGAGTGGCCGCTATCCCCCGTCCGGACTGCACAAACAGGGGGTCCCTTAACTCATTGCGTAGCTTCTTCAGAGAATGGCTGACAGCCGACTGGCCTATGCCAAGTGCCTCAGCTGTTTTGGTCATTGAGCCGGTATCTATCAGTGACAAAAACAGCTTAAGCCGGCTGGTTTCGGGGAATGTATCGATATTTTTCATGGGTGAGATGAATGACAGGTTGTTTATCGGTCCTTTGTTACACTTATATAATAATAGAAATGCGAATGAATATCATTAGAGCATTCGAAGTTGGAGTCTGAAGTGCCTATCACTACCCTAAACCTTATTGCCGCTGGCGGCCCCATCGTGGCCGTTTTGCTGGTCCTGTCATTGTTTGTTATGACACTTGTCTTAATTAAAGCCGGGCAATTCTTACGTTGTCGAGTTCTATTTAGTAGTCCAGAGGGATTTACCAAGAGCTTTATCGGGCATTGGCGTGCTAATGAATTTGAGACCGCACGCAGAGAGTTAAACGGACGTCGTCATCCTCAAGCGCTGCTGTTAAGTCATGCAGCAAAGATGATCGTGACAGAACAACTATCCGGTACCGCCTTGCAAGATGAGCTGCATCGCTATGGTGCAGCGCTTATCGCCAAGTTACGCAGTCACTTGCGGCCTATTGAAGTGATAGCGACAGTTGCCCCTCTTATTGGTTTGCTCGGTACGGTTGCGGGGATGATTGAAGCTTTCCAAGCCATGGAAGCGGCAGGTAAACAAGTGGATCCATCGGTACTGTCGGGCGGTATTTGGCAGGCGCTGTTAACCACTGCGATTGGCTTGATCGTCGCGATACCCGCTTCGATGATGCACAGCTGGTTTGAACGTAAGGTGGAGACTTGCAGTCAGGCTATGGCAGATAGTATGGGCCGGCTACTTATGCTGGAAGCAAAACGCGGTGAACCTGTAGCTCAAAAATATCCACAGGCAGTTTCGTGATCGGCCCATGGAAACGACTTTTAACTTTTCTGGTGAGGTTCGTAGACGATCTCCAATCAGCCTGACACCTCTGATCGACGTGGTGTTTATTTTGTTACTGTTTTTTATGCTCTCGTCGACATTCTCCCCTCTCTTTGCATTGGATATTACGACATCAAGCAGCGGTGCGGCAGAAGTTCTGCCTGATGAGAGGCCAGTGATCATTCAAATAGTGGATGGCAGTCGGCTGGACATCTCCGGTTCCGTGTATGAGTACGTCTCGGCAGTTAGCATTCAGCCGTTGACTGATGCTGTCAATGATAATGTCCCGGTTTTGGTTCGCGCGGAAGCGACGGCTTCCGTTCAGCACGTTGTCAGTGCACTGGTTTTTTTGGAGCAGCAAGGCGTCAGTAATCTTCATCTGGGCGAGTCAGTAGGGGCAGCTGATGCGCAGTAATTCTTTTGTGGTAAATCCCTCTACTGCGACCGACGACAGCAATATGATTCCTCTGATCAATATTGTCTTTCTGATGCTAATCTTTTTTATGGTTGCCG
>JALUYN010000113.1 GCA_027012915.1 Cellvibrionaceae bacterium | reverse complement strand
CTCTATTGTTTTCCATATTCTCTATGTGCGCCAAGCTTCCTCGTAGAAACTCTTCAAAATCAATGACACCTTGAAAGTTAGCTGAGAACGCAGGAATTGTTGTCACATCTATGAGATCGTTGCCGGATGTTTGATAGTATTTGTTTGCTGAGATGTCTGGTAAAAGGGTAGATAGCTTATCTAGCCTAGCAACATGTTCTCCGGCTGTTGTATCGTTCTGGCTTGCCATTGTTTTCAGCTGATTGTAAATGTTCTGTAGTGTTTTCTTTCTGTGGATTGTCAAATCATTACTCACTTCTCCACTTCCAAGCCCCCCAACCGCAGCAGCAGTTGAAGCCGGTGCGCCAATGGCAGCATCACCTGTAATGAACGCACTCTGTATGGACGTCTTACCGAAATCAAAGAAACCTCCGGGGTCTCGTTGTAATTTAAAGTCACTAATTACGCTAGCAGACTCTCCGGGTTCTGAATCACCAAGCCCTGGTGTTACCACGACAGTTCGCGTTTTTATACCAATTACACCCTGAATGGGTTGCTGAGGGTCGGTTTGTTTTGCTTCCAAAGCGATACTGTTCCGTTCAGAGTGGTGATAGGTTATGGCATTGGAGCAGGCTGAAAGGTGCAGAACACATGTTATAAATGTTACGACATAGATTATGTTGTTCATTATGCTACTCCATTAGTCACTGTATACTTTTGTTCGTAGGGCATTGACTGCGTTAGGTTCTTTGGCCAGTCTTTTGGCTGGCTCGCCTCCCGCGACGAACTCAGATACAGTCATGTCATCCAAGCCTTCAACTTCAACATTATTTATTGAAAATAGCGACATGGCCTCCTTGCCGTCGCCTTTTTTCGGAACCACAGAATAAACATCTCTATCGTATCCTAGTGATAGTTTTTGAGTACCTTCGGTGCTTACCCCAAAGGTAAGTCCGAATGAGGTGTCTTGAACATAGACAAGATGTTTACTCGCGCAACCGCTTAGCGAGCCGATTATTACAGCCATACAGGCGAAGTGTTTATTGTTCATTGCTAACGTCCTTTTTTGCTTCAGGCCAAACCACTGCACAAATCACCGTTCCAAGATCGGAGTTTGTGTTGTCGTAAAAAAATGAAAATGATTTCTGCGAAGGGACTCGGACAACCCGCTTATGAGATGCACCCACTGCGCCCGTCACTTCATAAAGTGAAGCGCTAAGGCCCACACCATAGAGCTTTGTAGTCATCTGTATGGGTTCATCGTGATAGGCTGCTAGGGTGTTCGACCGAGTAGAATTGCGGGGGGCCGATGAAAAGTCTGGAAGACAGCCTTCATTTGCTTGTCTTTTGGTGGGATAAATCAGTTCACGCTCATAAACACCGAAATAGATACCCAGCGATTCGCGGGTTTCGAAATGGAGGCCCTTTGCACGTGTCCGGACAACTTTAGCTGTTAGGGACTCATCGGATTCTTCCGAGTACAGCTCGTGAATTGGCAGTCCAAAGCTATTGAAGGAGCACCCAGCCAAGGCAAAATGAGGAATTAGAAGGCACAAAAGAAATCTCGCCTTTGTGAAAAACAAGGGCAGAGATAACTTAGTTCCCTGTGACGCCTTCAGATTCAAATTGACATCCCTGCAATAAAAATAGGCTACCCCTAAATTAGTTGAATTTGTGTGACCTGTCTAGATAGATTGGACTCGGTCATCCTAGTTTCTTGGCGATGTCTTGTGGCCTGAGATGCGTATAGCGTTTCAACATCGCCAAGTCTTTGTGCCCAGTAATGCTGGATACCTCCATTATTGAAAGCCCTAGCTCAAAAAAGCGGCTGGTAGCTTCATGGCGAAGGTCATGCAGGCGAAAGTCTTCAATGCCTGCACGTTCTCGGCAACGCCTGAAGGCCTGGGTGGCTGAATCACCGCGAATCGGAAAAACCCGGCCGCTGATATGTCGAGGAATAGTTTGTAGGATGAATACGGCTCGGGTGGAGAGTGGTATCACCCGATCTTCGCCATTTTTGGTGTCTCTGGATGTCGCAACTCTGCCTTGGAAGTTAATATCCTTCCAATCGAGTTTGACGATCTCACCTCGACGCATACCTGTCTCCAGCGCGAATAAGAAAAACGGCAGGATGAAGCCGCCGTATTTGGATAACGCTTCAACCAGTTTCTGTTCTTCGCCGTGGTTGAGGCGGCGGTCGCGCCCCTTACTCTTGGGTGGTAGGCGCACATTTGCCATAGGGTTGCCGCGAGGCATATAGATTTCACAGTCTTTAATTGCAAAATCGAGTACTCGGTTGAGTACCCCCAATTCTTTGCGAACGGTCTCAGGCATACGGATACTGAGTCGTTCCTCCTTATAGGTCTTGATGATCGAAGGGGTGACCGCAGCCAAAGTTAGGTGACCAAAGTATGGTCTCAGCAGCTTCAGTCTGCGCCCTATGTCATACGCTGATTTCTTGGTTGAAGCTACTTCGTCTTCGTAGCGATCCATAATGTCAGAGACCAGGGTGGTTTCTGCCTCAATGGTGGAAACAAAGATCCCCTTGTCCATCTCGGTTTCCACTTCGCGCGCCCAGCGTTGAGCCTCTCCCTTACGAGTAAAGTTACGGGAGATAGGCTCATAGCCACGCTTTCTAATTTTGACCCGATACGATCCATCGGGTGTTTGGGTAATTGATGCCATTGTTTACCTCGTTGCCAGTCAAAGGATGAGTGGCGCGCGCACGTGGCAAACTTTAACCCAGAGAGGCCAAAACACCGTGCCGGAGAAATACCCGTATAGGTGCTATTTTCTGGGTTTGGTTTTTTAGTGTCCCGATTTTGGCCCGATTGGCCAAAAGAAAGATGGCCCGCTCGGAGGGATTCGAACCCCCGACTTCCACCTCCGGAGGGTGGCGCTCTATCCAGCTGAGCTACGAGCGGGTAGTGTGAGGTATGTAACTACTAACCTCTTTGGCATTTTTAAGAGGGCCAAAGCCTCTATATTTTACCGCTTTTCCCCGTTTCCTCAGCCTCCGGAGGGCGACGCTCTATCCAGCTGAGCTAAGGGCGGATTGTAGAAGTTTTTAGCATTTTTGCCTCCGGAGGGCGACGCTCCCCCTCCGGGGTCCGGTCTTGAGCCGGAGGCTCAATCCGTTCCGCTGAGCAAAGCGATGCTTTGCTTTATCCGGCTCTACCCAGCTTAGCTGCGGGCGGGTAACGTGGCAGTTTGAACCGCAAAATGGGTTTAAACGCACCAGAAACACTGCAGCTTGCTGAAATCGTTGCAGTTTTTGACCGGCCGCAATCATACCTTTCCACTGGACTCCCGTCCATGTCTGTAATCGCTTACACTAGCGCCTGTATGTTGAACCCTGTAAGGAGCGATTTTGGCGGTTATCAATCCCAAGCATCTGATCTTGAATTTGTTGATGGAAGCGGATGCGCCTATGAGCACTCAGATGTTTGTGCAGATTTGTGCGATGTTTGATATCACTGCCAATAGCACGCGGGTGAGTCTGGCTCGACTGTCCGCTGACAATATGATTCAAACCAGCGGCCGTAGTCTCTATCGTCTCGGCCCTGGTGCCAGTCGCCTGGCGGAAGATCTGGCACAGTGGCGCACATTGGAAAACAAAGTGTGTGAGTGGGATGGTGCTTGGATTGCTGCTTTTATCGGCAATTTAGGGCGAGCC
>JALUYN010000112.1 GCA_027012915.1 Cellvibrionaceae bacterium | reverse complement strand
CAGTGTTGCAAGGCGCTCTTCAATCCGGTTTGAAGAGGTGTGGTGGACCAGATCCAGCGTTCGAGTGATTCCTTGTGCGGATACGGTCAGCTGCTTAATGAGTCGTTGCTGCGGCAGCCATACCAGTGTCATGGAAGCCTTAGCATCTTGATGGCTGTAGGTTTCAGTTTTGTTGCAGTTATCTTGCGATGCGGTGATAAGTGTCATTCTCTCGATCTGACGGTCGTCGATCAGTTGCTCGAGTTGGCTCCAGTCGGGAGCTTTAATTTCGTTGGCTTGGTATTCGATGCCGCGCTCATGATTGTCGAAGAAGCGGGTCATGGTGATGCGTTGATTGGGTAGTTGTGTCCACAGTTCGGTGACAGATTCGCCGTGGTGTTCTGAGCGGCGAATGGCAACCTGGTTTTGGTGGCGCAGCAGGGTGATATCGCGGCGGTGGTTCTCGCCTCTATGTTGTGTCTTTTGTTCGTATTGTGCCAGTAGGCGGTCTGGCGAGTGCTGGCAATCGTTGGCCTGTGCGGCAAAGGGTGTCAGGGCTAATAAAAGAATACGGGACAGAGTGTGCATTGCGGGTACCTTTAAAACAGAGCAGAGCAATGGGCTTTGCCCATTGCTCTCGGAGGTGTAACGGGACTTCCGATTAACGGAAGTGCCACCACCACCAGGGGCGACGTTGCTGACGTTTGGCTGCTTTTTTCTCGAGTTTCGCGGCGCGGTTCATAATGTGGAACACGTTGCTTTGCTCATTGGTGCCGCCAACCAGGTGTGCCTGAGGGCCTTTGCCGTAGAGTGCGATATCTTCGCCGGCGTGAGTTTCAGAGCTGGTAGGAACCAGAGCTTCCTGGTGGAAACCGCTGGCAGTGGTGTCGACGTTGGTCAGATCGTGACGACCGGCGGCTGAATCCATGCCATAGGTTGCATCGGCATCGGTTTCGTTACCCAGATCGCGGAAACCGCGACCATTGGTGTAGCCCAAAGTGGTATATGGCATGCCGTCTTGGGCCAGGGAGGGTTCCTCTGCACCGATGGCTACTACCTTACCCAGAATAGGGTTGCCGCGTTTGGGGTAGCCGGCGATGGTAAATACGTGGCTGTGGTCGGCGGTAACCAGAATCAGGGTTTCGTCCATATTGACGGAATCAACTGCAGCCTGAACGGCTTTTGCAAATTCAATGGTGTCGGTCAGGGCGTTGTAGGCGCTTCCGGCGTGGTGGCCGTGATCGATACGGCCGGATTCAACGGTCAGCAGGAAGCCTCTGTGGTTGTTGTCCAGAATCTGGATGGCTTTTTCAGTCATCTCGGTCAGAGATGGCTCGCCGGCCAGGTCGTTTTGGCGGTCGGCTTCGTAGCGCATGTGAGATTCGTTGAATAGACCGAACAGGTGAGTAGTGGACTCGGGGTCGATGGCGTCGAAGCCTGCCTGGTCAATGATGTAGGAACCGTAAGGGTAGAGATTCTGCCACTCGGAGGTCAGGTCGCGGCCGTCGGTGCGATCACCTTCCACAGAGCTGGAGGCGTCTGGCGTGTTGTAGGCGGCGTCTTTCGGCAGGAAATGACGGCGGCCGCCGCCCATAACTACTTCAATGCCATTCATGCTGTGACGAGAGGCAGGGAAGCGTTGGCGCATGCTCTCTTCGAATTCGATCAGCTGAAGGGCAATGTCCTTACAGTCGGCTCGTTCCGGGTTCTCGTCAATTTTCATATCGGAGATATCTTCCCAGTTGCGGTCGGCGGACTTGGCATAGGTGGCCGCGGGGGTCGCGTGAGTAATACGAGCAGTGGAAATAATGCCGGTAGATTTGCCGGCCAGTTCGGCCAGCTCCAGAGCGGTAACCAGCTCATTGCCTTTGGTGGAGGCGCAGTTGCCGCGTACCACATCTTCGTCAACACCCAGTACGCCAGCGTCGGTCTTAACGCCGCTCATCATGGCGGTCATGGTGCCTGCTGAATCTGGGGTCTGAGCATCTACATTGTAGGTTTTCTGTAGGCCGGTGTACGGGAACAGGTCGAAGCTCAGGTTGTTCTCTTCACCGTTCATGCCTTTCATCTGGCCTTCCAGAATACGGGCGGCAGTGACGGTACTCACGCCCATGCCGTCGCCGACGAACAGAATAATGTTCTTGGCGGGGCGGCCGAAGTGGCCTTTTTCGTTGAGTTGCTTAACTGCATCGATGAAGTATGGATTTTGCTTCTGGTGTTCCGGAATTACCGGTGCTTGGTTGCCGGCAATAGCACTGGCAGAAGCCAGGGCCAAGGCACCTGCAATTACTCGATTTTTGATTTTCATTTGTTGCTCCGTCTTAAGACAGTGGGTTATGGGTTGTAGCGGAGCTAATTGAAGCGACCAAGTGTGAAATCCGAGTGAAACCAAAGTTATGCTTTTGTGACTTTTTGATGACGCTTGGTTCTGTCGTGCGTTTGGGGCGTGGGTGATGTGAGTATCGATTGTGTGTGCGGTATCACATTTTTAGTCTTTGTTGATCATTATTGCGGCTTTCTTAACATTTCTTGTGCTCAATGGGGTTGAAGGTAACACTTTTGTAACCATAAAATGCAACTGTTACTTCAGGTAACAAAATATTTGATTTCAGCAATGAGAGGTTACAGTGATGAGTGATTTAGATATGGCGCTTGAGCAGAGCTTTGTTTCGGTTGTGTTTCTGTTGATGGGGCTTTGGGGTGTAGGCGTAGCCGCTACTCTGGGTATGTGAGATATCCCCGCTCTCTGAATGTGCGGGGATGTTTCGGGAAGTAACGTTAGAGAACTAGCGCTTTTTAATGATGGCGTTATCCACTTTCACGCCACGGGCGTGGAGTTGCAGAAAGCCTCGGACTCTGCGAGTCAGTCGATTGCTGTCCAGCATGGTGTTGTGGGCAAGTTCCGGCAGTAATATCTGCTGGTAAGTTTGGAAGCCATTTCGCAAGGCATACTTTTTACGTGCTTGGCTTTCTATTTTGTCTCTTTGGTCCTGCCCAAAATAGATGTCGAGTATCGGCATTTCCGGGTCGTATAGACTGTCAATCAGCTTAATATCGCCAATTGGCGAGTGATTTCGTGCGTTAATAATAACCATGGCCCGAATGGGTTTGATGGGTTTTTCATTAGGGTTCTTGGCTTCGGGTACGGGAAGTGTCTGCAGGAAGTTTCCTGCGCGGGCGGCACCAATACCGTCACCCAGTAGTACCACGTTGAATATTCCCAGGTCGTTGATATAAGTAATGGCAGCTTCCAGGCGGCTATAGGCGACATCCTCAGCGGCCAGTTGTGGTGTGTTTTCAGTTGCGGTTGTGTCAGCTTCTGGTGCCAGATTGCCGTCGGTGACCTGCTGGGTACTTTCGTCAAAAATTTCGTTGGCTTCGTCTGGCGTCGGCGATGCTGCTGGTGGCTCTTCTTTCGCAGGTGCCGTGCCTGAATCGTCGGATTCCGCTGGCGCGGGCTGTGGCGCTGTTTGTACCGGGAGGGTGCGCTCCGGAAGTGCAGGTGTCTCCGGGTTTGGCAGGCTGGTGGCCACAGTAATCCAGCCGTGATAGGGCAGGCGACTGCGAATAGGCTCGATGGTGGTGGGCCAGTTGCTGTGTTGCCCTTCGGCGTGGAGTATCAGTACAGCCCCTACCGGTTCGGTGCCTACTGCTTGTTCGTGCAATGCCAAAAAAGGGCCGTCGA
>JALUYN010000111.1 GCA_027012915.1 Cellvibrionaceae bacterium | reverse complement strand
TGAAGCCGTCCTGTTGTTTGGATACGAGGGTCTTCCTGGAAGAAACTCTTCGCACAATGGCTGCGCTCCACTGATCGTCTTTCTGGGTAACTTTAGCAGTGTATTTCTTGCTCATGGTTTGGCCTGTTTGCAGAAGTTAAAAAGGGCGCGGGATTATAGGGCAATTTCTTCGCCAGTGGCACCGAGGCAGCGCTGATATTCCAGCATGGCTTGACGCTTGCGACCACTATCGTCGGTGCGGCTCTGATTTCGGTAATGTGTCACTAGCTTATTCAAATAGCGAAGGTGTTCCGGTTTGCGAGTATCCCACATGTCGCCGGCAAGACTGACAGGGTTCAGGATGTCGGCGTCGTGTGGATGCCGAACATAAATGACTTCATAGTCGCGGCCTTTTTCCGTGACCAATGATTCATGCAGCAGCGAATAATTTTGAGCAGCCAAATACTCACGCAGATCGTATTGAGTGGTGGCAGGGCAAAACAGGAAGTCTATCGGGACGTTTGAATGATTGAGTGCTATAGCCTCAAGCATCTTGACGATATTCTCACCACCAACACCTGCAATGATCACTAAGTGACGTTTGTCGCTGCAAAACTCCAGCTCTCCCACGTCGCCGGTAATTAGCCGATACTGATCCGCAGGATAGCTGCTGAGGCGAGGCTCCAACAGCGCCATAATGCTGGCAATCTGATCCACAAGCACCACCTGTGGTGCAAGTTCGCGGTGCAGTATATTGATTCCCAGGTAGCCATGATCGCAGCAGCAGTCCCAAATTACGTCATAACGCTGCTGCTGTTGTCTGTCCGCAATCAGTCGCAGAAGTGATCTAAGGCGTGGCCCTAAGTATGGAGCATTGGGTAAGGTGTGCATCAAAAAAATAGGATAGTCTGAAAGAAGGGGCAATTCTAGCAAATTGCCCCGCTCTCTGTATCAGCTTCTGTGTGCAGGGCAGGCGCTCACTGTGCCATGCCACACTGGCAGCGCCAGATCTTCCGGCTCGTCATTGGGGCCGCCGCTGCGGCTCTTGAATGATCCTTCTTCAATGGAGAGCTTCATTAGCGCTGTGCCTTTGCGTTCCTGAACGCTTGGCGGGCGCACCTGATCCCAACGGCCGGATTCCAGTTCGTTGATGACAGATTCAAATACCCGGTCAAACTCTGCGGCATCGGTGACTCTCTCGCCGCTACAGTAAAGCACCGCTGAGCGATAGTTGGCGCTGTGGTGATAGGCGGATTTTGCCATCACCCACTCGCTGCATTCGGCCAGCGAAACGCAGAGTTGTTGGCCGTCTTCGAGCAATTTTTGCAGCCGGCTTTTATTGGCGACATGAAAGTAGATGTGTTCGTCCACTCGCCAAAGCGTCATGGGAATCACAATGGCGGCGCCATCGCTGATAAACCCCAAATGTCCCAGCTTTAAATCGTCCACCAGCTGCCATACCGCGGCTTTGTCGTAGCTGGCGCGTTTGGCGCCTCGTCGAACTCTGCTATTGTCGGTGCTGGGCATTGTCGGGGTGTCCATGAGGCTTCCTCTAGGATTAGTGTTGGCTTGAGTGGTGATTGTCAGAAAACACTGGTACCTTGTGTAGCTCCAGTTTTTAATTTTCTTTGGTACCGGTCGGCCCTTGGAACTAGTAGCCCAGAAACCCTTTTGCGAGAACAGCTTATGGAAAGTGCAGACTTTACCGCTATGGCGCTCGACACTGGTGCTCCCCTGCAACAGCAGTTGTATCAGCAATTGGTGGACTGGATTTGCAGTGGACGGCTGCCTGCCGGTTGCAAGTTATTGTCCTCACGGCGACTGGCTCAGGATGTTGGGGTAAGTCGCAATACCGTGATTCTGGTGTTGGAGCAGCTCAAGGCCGAGGGATTTATTCGCGCTGTCGCCGGAAAAGGTGTCTATATCAACGAGCGTTTGCCCGATTATACGGAGATGGCCGATGTTCATGATCGTGCGCCAGATTCGGAATCTCTGCCGTCATTATCGGAGTTTGGACAATCACTCGCTGCGCGCCCGAGGATAGCGTCAGCGTCGTTGCCATTTACGCCTGGAATTCCAGATGTATCTGCTTTTCCCGGAAAAATCTGGGCCAGTTTAAGTCGCCGCCATCAGGATCGCGCAGTGCTGATGGGATTTTCTGACGAACAGGGGTATTTGCCGTTACGCGAGGCTTTGGCCACTTACTTACGTCTATCGCGAGGCGTACGCTGTGACGCCGATCAGATCATTATTACCGATGGCGCCCAGCAGGCCATCTCTCTGTGTGCTCAGCTTGCGTTAAATCCGGGAGACCGGGCGCTGGTTGAAAACCCCGGTTATCGTCGCGCGCGGCAAGCGTTTCTTGCACGCGGCGCTGTGCTACAGGGCTGCGACTTGCTGAATAACTACCTTGATGTCGATGCCTTACAAACTGTGTCTGCGGATGCACGTATTCTCTATACCACGCCCACACACCAGTATCCGCTGGGTGGCATTATGCCAGCGGCAGATCGCTTGCGTTTGTTGCAGTGGGCGGCGCAGACGAGTACCTGGATTCTTGAAGACGACTACGACAGTGAATTCTGCTTTCAGCAAAAGCCGGTCGCCGCATTGCAGGGCATGACGGCCAATGCGCCAGTGTTGTATATGGGCAGCTTCAGCAAGACGCTGTTCCCATCGCTGCGTATCGGCTATTTGGTGGTACCAAAGGATACGGTTGGCGCTTTTGTGCAGGCGAAAAACTATATCTCCGGAGAAAGTTGTTTAATGACTCAGGCAACCATTGCCGACTTTATCAATGAGGGACATTTTGTGCGGCACTTGCGTCGCATGCGTCTGAACTATCAGGAAAAGTGGCAGCACTTTTACGGGCTTATCTCTGACAAACTGTCTTCCAAGGCGCGCTTGGTGGGACAGGGAGCGGGAATGCACGTGGTGATTGAAACGGAGGCTGACGATCTGAAACTCTGCAGAAAACTGGCTCGCGCGGGATTTGGCAGTTCCGCGCTGTCAGAGTACTCACTGGAAAGTTCTGTTCATAGAGGCTTGGTCTTGGGCTTTGCCAACTCTACGGTAGAGCAGCGACATGCCGTTGTGAACTACCTGGCTTCCGAGCTTTGATGCGCTTGAGCTTGAATTAAAAAGTTGCGCGGCGATGTGGCGCGATCACAGAAGAGGTTCAGCTGACATTCAAAACCGTGTTCTTCGAGATACAACATTCGGTCCAGGATCAGCCACAGTTCCAGAGGTCTTTTCAGCGGTTGTTGCAGTAGCTCCAGTTGGCGAATCGTTAGCAATTTATGTTCTGCTTCCTGCAGCAAACTGTGTTCGTCTCCAGACTGCGGTAGTGGCAGTTCAAGCTCCTTGATCTCGATGGCCCATTGGCAAAACTCGGTGAACGTCTGGCTCAACAGCCGTTTGGGAAATGAGGGCAATTGCAGAGTCCTTGTTTTGCCAGACAATTGCTTTTGGTGAATATCAAACGCCACTCTCCACAGCCTTTCCTGATGGCGTAGCCGCACAACGCGCGCGCCACCGGTCACTGTTTCAGCTACCGCCAGAGCGAGATCCTGGCGGCTCAGGTGTAGGGATGAGGCCTGTGCCCTCCGCGACAGAGGTTGATAGTGTTCCCGCTGGGTTTTTTGGTAGCAGCAGGGTGACAGGCTTAAACCGGAAATTGGTGTTTGCA
>JALUYN010000110.1 GCA_027012915.1 Cellvibrionaceae bacterium | reverse complement strand
CGGATCAGATGTCCAACAATAGCCGCCCGCTTCACGGCGCACTCCTCGCTCCAGCAAAGCCTCTACAGACGCTCGCGACAGAGGCCAAAAGCCTGCCAAGCGGGCTTTGACCATTTTCTCGAGGGAATCGAACATTGGAGGCGTCCCCTTGGCACGATGCTCAAGTATGGATTTTTGCAGTTGCTCAGGAGCGGATTCAGCAGGTATGGGCTCCGGCGCAAAGCCATCAAGCAATACAACGCTATCGATACGTTCGGGAAAGGTACCGGCAACAATGCTGCTAACCACACCGCCACGGGAATGCCCCATCAGTGAAAATCGCTCCCAGCCCAATTGATCGGCAATGCCCATAACTTCACTGACATCTTCCCAAATACCATAGGGAGTAAAGCCGGGGCGCCGATCTGTCTCGCCATGCCCGGCCATATCGATGGCCACTAGTCTCACATTTTTGAGCAATGGGGCAAGACGGTAAAAACTGGTGCTATTATCGAGCCAGCCATGCAATGCCAGTACTGGCACACCATCGGGATCCCCCCACTCTTGAGCAGCGAAGGTCATGCCGTTTACTTCAAAGTGCAGTTCAATTGATTTCGACACGGTCATTCTGACTGCTCACACTAAGGTTGATTTAGACTGACCAGATCTGCGCAACCTCGGGCCAGCAAATCTACATTGAGCTCAGCCAATGCACTGGTACCCATGATATGGCGCCCTGGATCCAGATCTGCCAGCCAGTTTATAAAGTGCCCTACAAACGGTTGATGAGACACTAAAAGCGGGGTTTCACCCTCCATTGTCTGAAGGTAGTCAACCACCGCATCAATACTGGCTTCAGGCACCAACAGATCACTGGTGACAACCTCCAGCCCAAGCTGATCGGCCACAATTGCAGCAGTCTGTTGCGCTCGAACGTAGGGGCTGGCGACAATCACGCTGACCTCGTTAAGAGCATCTGAACCGGAAATAATGACTCTGGTTTCACTCTCGCCTCGAGCGGTGAGTTCGCGTTGAGCATCGCTCGCAGCCATAAACTCTGCGTTGCCATGACGCAGCACAAATAGCTTCATCGCTATTACTGCTTTCCAGTAGGCCAATCCTGAAAAGGAAATGGCTTGTCTTCAGTATTGTAGGTAAGGAAGTCCAGCGTCTGGCGCACAAACGTCGACAGGGATTTGCCAAACTCGCGCAGAGCCTCATTGTCACTACCCGTAATCAACGCGAAGCCAAACTGCAGCACCACAACAGGCCACAACACCATAATAGCCAGCTGTAACAGCGCTGCAAAAATGACCATGAACGCCAGACGAATCAATTGATTGACGACCTTTTCCTGTTGTTGATTATCACTCATCGTTCTCTCCTATTGTCCTGCTATCCTAATTACCCTGCTGTGCTATTGCCCTGAATATTCCACATCGGTATTTTGCTCACCGAGCATCAATCCTTTAATCACTTCTTCCAGATCGCTCTGTTCGAACAGTAAACCGTATAAACCCGACACCAGGGGCATATACACACCCAGTTCATCAGCTTTTTTCTTAACAGTTCGCACAGTGTTTACGCCCTCAGCTACCTGCCCCAGTTCTGCAGTTGCCTGTTCCAGGGATTTACCTTGCCCAATGGCCGCACCGACGCGGTAATTGCGGCTAAGGTCCGACGAGCAAGTGAGAATCAAATCACCCACGCCTGCAAGGCCGAGGAACGTCATGGGATCGGCGCCCATTACCTGAGCGAAACGTCCCATTTCTGCAAGACTGCGGGTAAGCAACATAGCTTGAGTATTGTGACCGCACCCCAAAGTGACGGCCAAACCGGAGACAATGGCATAAATATTCTTGAGAGCACCAGCGAGTTCGACGCCGTATTTGTCGGTGTTGGAATATACGCGAAACGTGCTGGAACACAGAATATCCTGCACACATTTGACTACGCTTGGATCACTACTGGCGATTACGCTACCGGTCAATTGCTTTTGAACGATTTCCTTGGCGAAGTTGGGGCCGCTAAGCACGCCTATCCGCACATCGCTCAGTTCCTGCTCCAGCACCTGACTCATTAGTGTGAAGCTGTCGGGTTCAATTCCCTTGGTGGTACTGACAACAACTGCGTCTTTGTGCAGCAGAGGTGCGAGACGTCGTGTCACCTCTCGAAACGACTTGCTCGGCACCGAGATAAATACCACATCACAAGCGGTGATTGCGCTTTCCAGGTCAGATGTAATAGTAAGGTTAGTGTCGAGCTTGTAACCGGGAAGGTACTCGGCGTTTTCACGCTCCGTTTGGCACTGTGAGGCTCGCTCCTCATCGCGCATCCACAGATAGGTAGGATTGCCGTTCACAGCAATGATATTGGCGATGGCAGTACCAAAACTACCACCACCCAAAACTGCCACAGTAGGTTTTGAAGGCGTCATGTTTTCTTTGTTATTCCTAATGACTGAAAGTAAAACGGGTGCCGTAGCACCCGTTTCTCTGTGGGAGTATCAGTTACTCAGCTCTAACAGTAACTTATTCAAGCGACCAACGTAAGCGGCTGGATCATCCAGTTGTCCGCCTTCTGCCAGATTTGCCTGGTCAAACAGTACACTGGCGAGGTCCGTGAAACGGTCCTCGTCGGGCTCTTGATCGAGCTTTTGAACCAGAGGGTGCTCTGGATTGATCTCAAACACTGGTTTGGAATCAGGGACCGCTTGGCCAGCTTGCTCCAGAATACGACGCATTTGGGCACCCATGTCGTGCTCACCGACCACCAGGCACGCTGGCGAATCAGTCAGACGGTTGGTGACGCGGACCGCCTCAACTTGATCTGCGAGGCTGTCTTTGACGCGCTTAACCAGATCTTCGTGCTGTTTCGCCGACTCTTCCTGAGCTTTCTTGTCGTCTTCGGTCTCAAGATCGCCCAAATCAAACTGGCCCTTGCCGACGTCCTGGAATTGCTTTTCCTTGTAGTCCATCAAGTGGCCCATAAGCCACTCGTCGACGCGGTCGGACAGCAATAGAACTTCAATATTCTTCTTGCGCAAAGCCTCAATATGCGGGCTGTTCTTCGCCGTATTAAAGTTCTCCGCGCAAACGTAGAAGATCTTTTCCTGACCTTCCTGCATACGCTCAAGGTATTGATCCAGCGATTGATCCTGCTCTTCAGAATCGGTGTGAGTACTAGAGAAACGCATCAAAGAAGCGATCTTCTCTTTGTTATTGAAGTCCTCTGCGGGCCCTTCTTTCAGCACCTGACCAAAGGCTTTCCAGAAGGTGGTGTAGTCTTCTGGCTTGCTCTTCGCCATTTTGCCCAGCATATCCAACACTCGCTTGGTCAGCGCGCTGCGCATGGCATCGATATTCGGGTCTTTTTGCAGGATTTCACGGGATACGTTCAATGACAGATCGTTGGAATCGACGACGCCCTTGATAAAGCGCAGGTACATGGGCAAAAACTGCTCAGCGTCATCCATGATAAAGGTTCGCTGCACGTAGAGTTTCAGGCCGCGCGATGCATCGCGGTTGTACATATCAAACGGCGCGTTGGTGGGAATGTACAGCAGGCTGGTGTAATCCAGTTTGCCTTCAACGCGGTTGTGGCTCCAGCTCAGAGGCTCGGCAAAATCGTGGGAGATATGCTTGTAGAACTCTTTGTATTCTTCTTCGCTGACCTCACTGCGCGAACGG
>JALUYN010000109.1 GCA_027012915.1 Cellvibrionaceae bacterium | reverse complement strand
CAAAGACCCTAATAACTCCATTATCAGCAGTTTGGGGGATACGCGTGAGATCGAGATGGCCGCCTGGAATACCATGGTGGACATTGCAGAGCGACACAATGATCCGGGAAAATTCACTACCTTTGCCGGGTGGGAGTGGAGTTCCATTCCAGTTGGTGCCAACCTGCATCGGGTGGTATTTACGCCTGACGGTCCTGACAAAACCAAGAATTTTCTGCCGTTCGGCTCCGATGACAGTCAGTATCCGGAAGACCTTTGGGCATGGCTTGAAAAATACGAGCAGCAGGATGGTACACGCTTTATTGCCATGCCCCACAATTCCAATATCTCCAAGGGCTACATGTTTGCGGAAACGACGCTCAAGGGCGAGCCTATTACCGCCGAATACGCCAAAGTGCGGATGAAGTGGGAGCCAGTGGTTGAGGTTACCCAATACAAGGGAGACTCCGAAACTCATCCCAATCTTTCTCCAGACGATGAGTTTGCCGATTTTGAAACCTATACCCACTACATTCAACAGCAGTCCGAGGCCTACCGGGTCAGCCCCGCAGATTATGCCCGGGGCGGTTTAAAGACTGGCCTGGCGTTGGAAGCCAAGATAGGCGTGAATCCCTATCAATTCGGAATGATTGGCGCCACGGATTCCCATTCTGGACTGGCCGCTTATGAAGAACCCAATTTCTGGGGCAAATTCGGTCGTGATTCCACTCCCGAGGCAAAAAACAACGACGGCATTGTTGCAGACGGTCCCACCGGTTGGGATATGGGGGTTCAGGGGCTAGCCGCGGTGTGGTCCACCGAGAATACCCGAGATGCTATTTTCGCAGCATTCAAGCGCCGCGAAGTCTATGCTACCACTGGTCCGCGTATGCGGGTACGGGTGTTTGCAGGTTGGGCGTTTGAGCCGGCGGATGCCGAGTTGAAAGATATTACTGCAGCGGGTTATGCCAAGGGTGTGCCCATGGGCAGCAACCTGATTGCGGATGAGACGGGTGCAGCACCGCAGTTGCTGATTCGTGCGGTAAAAGGTCCGAAAGACGCCAATCTCGATCGCATTCAAGTGGTTAAAGGATGGCTGGATGAACAGGGCGAGGTGCATGAAAAAGTCTACGATGTTCGTTGGGCCGGCGAGCGCCAGTTGGATGACCGGGGCAAATTGCCCGCGATTGGCAATACGGTTAACTTGGCCGATGGCAGCTATACCAATACCATTGGTGCTCCTGAGCTGAGCGTGGTGTGGCAGGATCCCGAATTTGATGTAAACCAGAGCGCTTTCTACTACGTCCGCGTATTGCAAATTCCCACCGCAAGGCATTCGACTCTCGATGCCATCGCTCTTAACCAAACACCCTCAGAGCGCTTTCCCGCTACGATTCAGGAACGAGCTTACACATCGCCTATCTGGTACACCCCATAATAGGGCTGGTTCGAAATTTCACGTCATTTCCGCGAAAGAGGGAATGACGAGTTGCCCTGTTGATGTGTCGGACTCCCACCTTTGTAGAAATGATCCAATTGGCTAGAAAGGCGCTAGGGCCTGTTAACACTAATTCTGATGCTTCTGTTGCATCTCAAATCGCGCCAATCTAGGCGCGAGAAGTGAGTTTAGTGGTTCTAAACGAGCGACGAGCAACAACGAGTGGCGCGATTTGAGACGCAACCCGAAGGGCTGGGCCTATTTTCGCCCCCAGCTGCGTTGGAATTCGCTTATTTAGAACAACTAAATGGCGCTCATACCGCCTGACTGGGAGCGAAAATAGTCTCCAGCAGAAGTATCAGAATTAGTGTTAACAGGCCCTAGTGTGCTGATCGGACAGGATAAGTCCGATGGTGTTTGGCAACATTGAGATTCATGGCGCTTTGGTACAGACTGCGCCTTATTCTAATTTAAACAGTTGTATTAATACGAGAGTAGAGAGAGGTAGCTATGTCCGTGGACCAGGAAGCCATCAACGAAGAATTAACCATGTTTCGCGATATGGTTTTGCGTTTCTTTGAGCAGGAAGTCACGCCAAACTATGAACAATGGGAAAAAGACCACATTGTACCCCGCGAGTTTTGGAACACCATGGGCGAGGCGGGCCTGTTATGCGTTGATATGCCAGAAGAGTACGGCGCGGCAGCCACAAGCCTCGACGTACAAATGATGATTATGGAAGAAATGTCGCGCCTGGGCTTTGGTGGCCTGGCCAGTGGCTACAATATTCACTCCAATATTGTTGCCCCCTATATCTTCCATATTGGTAGTGACGCACAGAAGCAGAAGTGGTTGCCCAAAATGGTTACCGGTGAAGCTGTAGCGGCCATTGGCATGACCGAGCCCGGTGCCGGCAGTGACCTGGCTGCTCTGCGCACCACTGCAGAGAAAGACGGCGATGAATATGTGCTCAATGGTTCCAAGGTGTTTATCACCAACGGCATCCTGGCGGATCTGGTGATTGTCTGCGCCAAGACCGATCCATCAAAAGGCGCCAAGGGTATTTCCCTGTTCCTGGTGGATACGTCTACTCCGGGATTCTCCCGCGGTCAGAAAATCGAGAAAATCGGTCAGCACGCCAGTGATACCGCCGAACTGTTCTTTGAAAATATGCGCATTCCGGCCGACAGCCTGCTGGGTGAAGAGGGTATGGGCTTTGTGTACCTGATGCAGGAGTTGCCGCGTGAGCGCCTGGGTTGTGCAGTACAGGGTGTTGGTGCTGCTCAGGGAGCTATCGAACTGGCGGTGGATTACGTACAAGAGCGCAAAGCTTTTGGCCAGGAAATCGGCAAGTTCCAGAATACCCGCTTTAAGTTGGCTGAGCAGAAGGCTGACCTGGAAGTAACTCGTGCCTACGTTGAAAAATGTATGGCCAAGTATAAGCGCGGTGAAATGGACACCGAGGATGCGGCGATTGTGAAACTGATGGCAACTGAAATGCAATTGCGTGTGGTCAATGAGTGTCTGCAACTGTTCGGTGGCTACGGTTATACCACCGAATATCCTATTTCTCGCTATTACACTGACGCGCGTATCCAAACCATTTACGCGGGCACTTCCGAAATCATGAAGGAGGTAATTTCTCGCGGTATGTTGGGGCGTTAAGAAGACAGCAGAGTTTTCAGTACACAATCTTGAGAAAGCAAACGGCCTGCAGTAATGATGTTTAATGCAGGTCGATTTTCAACAAAGAGCTAAAGGCAAAATTATGAGTGAATTGGTGAGCTATACCCTCAGGGGCAATGTGGCTGAAGTGCAACTGCACAATGGCAAGGTCAATGCTTTCTCGCCTGATTTCATCAGCGCGATCAACGGCGCTTTGGATCAGGCGGAAAAAGACGAGGCCGCGGTGCTGTTTGTCGGTAACCCTGGAGTGTTTTCTGCTGGCTTTGATCTGAAGATTGTTAAAGCCGGCAATCTGCAGACTATAGCCGATATGATGGTGGCTGGAGGAACACTGTGTGCTCGATTGCTCGAATTCCCCCGGCCCATAGTGTCGGCTGTTACTGGGCACTGTATGGCGCAAGGCGTGATGTTTTTGCTGGCCTGCGATTACAGCGTTGCCTTGGATGGAGATTTTACGCTGGGTCTTAATGAGACTCAGATCGGCATGGTGGTGCCCCACTACGGCATTGAGCTGGCCAAGGGACGTTTTCCAAAGCATGTGTGGCAGCGCGCGGTGACCCAGGCGGAACTCTACTCGCCAGCGGTGGCACTGGAGC
>JALUYN010000108.1 GCA_027012915.1 Cellvibrionaceae bacterium | reverse complement strand
CGGCGATGCCATCAATAAATGTCCTCCCGGTGGTCAGACCACCATCAATGCGATTGCAGATCTTCTGGATGTGGAAGCGCCAAGTCTTGATGAAGAACATGGTGAAGAATCCGATGTTAAAAAAGTTGCTTTTGTTCGCGAAGATGAGTGCATAGGTTGCACCAAGTGCATCCAGGCTTGCCCGATGGATGCGATCTTGGGAGCCGCGAAACAAATGCACACGGTTATTGCTGATGAATGCACGGGATGTGATCTGTGTGTGGAGCCTTGCCCCGTCGACTGCATTGATATGGTGCCGGTGGAAACCACATTGACCACTTGGAAGTGGCACAAGCCGGATCCCAGTCAGCTACAAGTAATGGATCTAATTGCCAGCGATCGGACACCTGCCGGTGATTCCCGCGCGTTGAACGAAGGAGAGGCCGCATGAGTCGTATATGGTCTCTTCCGGGTGGAGTGCACCCGGCCGAAAACAAGATGCAGTCACTGCAAATGCCGTTGGGTGAAATCCCCTTGCCGTCAGAGCTGGTATACCCGCTGAGCCAGCACATTGGTGCGCCCGCAGTAGCGCTTGTAGAGGTTGGCGATAAAGTGCTGGGCGGACAGAAAATTGCGGATGCAAAGGGATTTATCAGTGCCGCTGTTCATGCTTCAACCTCGGGATCCGTGGTTGCGATTGAAGATCGAGTGTTGCCACATCCTTCCGGAATGAGCGGCCCCTGTGTGGTGGTGCAGCCCGATGGCCAGGACCAACAAATGGAATTCGAAGAGTGTCCAGATTATTTGTCGCAACCAGCTGATGTGTTGCTGCAAAAAATCCGCGACGCGGGAATTACAGGTATGGGCGGTGCGGGCTTTCCTGCGTCGGTCAAACTGAATCCGCGTGAGAGTATCGACACTCTGATTATTAATGGCACCGAGTGTGAACCCTATATAACCGCCGATGATCTGCTGATGCAGACCCGTCCGGACGATGTCATTAAGGGCACGCAGCTACTCGCTCACCTTCTGGGAAACCCCGAACGAGTCGTTATCGGTGTTGAAGACAACAAACCCCAGGCTATCACTGCCTTGCGTCATGCTGCGCTTGGTACTGACATAGAAGTTGTCAGCTTTCCCACCAAATATCCCTCCGGTGGCGAGAAGCAGTTGATCTATATTTTGACCGGTCAGGAAGTACCCAGCGGTTCATTACCGGCCAGTATCGGTGTTGTATTGCAGAATGTGGGCACAACCGTGGCCGCCTATGAGGCCGTTCGGTTTGGTAAGCCGCTAACTGAACGCATTACCACGGTAGTGGGAAAATCGTTGACCTTGGAGCGCAATATCAGAGTCAAATTGGGGACACCGATTTCTCATGTATTACAGCATCATGGCTATCGCGACGGTCTTGCGTCCCGTTTGATTGCTGGTGGCCCGATGATGGGAATTGCGCTGCAAAGTGAGCAGGTGCCGGTGATTAAATCCACCAACTGCATTCTCGCTCCTGATTACAAAGAATTTCCAGATCCACAACCAGCACAGGCGTGTATTCGCTGTGGCATGTGTGCCGAAGCTTGTCCGGCTGGCTTGTTGCCTCAACAAATGTACTGGTATGCGCAGGCAGAGGATCACGATCGACTGACAGCTCACAATGTCAATGATTGTATTGAATGTGGCGCATGCTCTTTTGTCTGCCCCAGCAGTATACCTTTGGTTCAGTATTTTCGAGCTGGTAAAGGCGCGCTACGACAGCAGGCTGTCGACAAAGAAAAATCGGATCGTTCGCGCCAGCGCTTTGAGTTCAGGCAGGAACGCATCGCCAAAGAAGAGGCGGAGAAAGAAGCCAAGCGCCAGGCGCGCAAAGCGCGTTCTCAAGCTGCTAAGAAAGCTCAGGCTGAATCTACTCCTGTTGATCAGCCTGCAGCCAGTCAAGATCCCAATGATCCGGTAGCTAAAGCAATTGCCAGTGCGCAAAAGAAGATGAGCATGGCGCCAGATGAAAAGCTCAAAGCAAACTTGGAATCACTGCGTACACGTCTCACCAAGGCTCAACAAAAGCTGTCACAGGCCGAGGCCGAAGGTGCCGACACCGTGGCGGCGCTTCAGACCGGGGTCGACAAGATTGCGCAAAAGATCGAGGCCGCAGAAAAAGAATTGGCTGAGTTGGAACCCGCGGAATTTACGCCTCCGTCGTCGGAGGTAATGGACGCCGCCGGTGACGCCATCGCTCGAGCCATGGCCAAAGCCAAGTCGAACGCTGAAATGTCTCCGCAACAAAAGCTGGAGGCCCAGGTGGAATCGTTACGACAGCGATTGCTCAAGGCGCAAAAGAGACTGCAAAAGGCCGAAGCGGATCAAGATGAAAATATCGCGGCATTTGCCAACGCTGTGACCAAAACCCAGCAAAAACTGGAACAGGCTCAGGCAGAATTGGAGGCACTCTAATGGCGTTTAAACAACTTTCCTCGCCTCATGCTCACGGTAGCAATCAAACGCAACGAGTGATGCTGGCCGTAGCGCTGGCGTGCCTTCCAGGTATCGTTGCACTGACCTGTTTTTTTGGTGTGGGCTCGATTTTAAATATCGTTCTGGCTTGTGTTACGGCGTTGCTGTGTGAAGCTCTTATGCTGAAACTGCGTGGTCGCCCGTTGGGTTTTTATCTTAGTGATGGCAGTGCGCTGGTCACCGGTGTGCTTCTGGGAATAGCGCTACCCCCATACTGTGCCTGGTGGATTGTGGTGGTTGGCTCGGCATCGGCAATTGTATTGGCCAAGCACCTCTACGGTGGGCTGGGCTACAACCCGTTCAATCCGGCCATGGTGGCCTACGTGATTCTGCTGATTTCGTTTCCGGTGCAGATGACGCAATGGGCAGTACCCGAGGCTCTGTTATCGAACGACAAAAATTTGCCGGATCTGTGGACGGCCGTTACCCACATTTGGATCGCGCCAGGCTCAAACGGCTATTTTGATGGCTACAGTGGCGCTACTCCCCTCGATGTGCTGAAGCAGAGCGATGCAATGTCGTGGGATGCGCTTAAGGAAGCTGAGCCGATTCTTGCACAGGGCCGTTGGGCAGGACTTGGTTGGGAGTGGGTAAATCTCGGCTTTTTGCTGGGCGGCCTTTACCTGTTGTACAAGAAAGTATTTACCTGGCACGCCCCCGTAAGCATGTTGGCTTCCATTGTAATTCTCTCTTCGGTGTTCTACTTCTCTGAAGAAAATTCAGGTTCGCCTGTATTTCATTTATTCTCAGGCGCGACCATGCTGGGAGCATTCTTTATTGCTACCGACCCGGTGTCATCGGCGGTCAGTACTCGCGGGCGCATTGTCTATGGCGCGGGTATCGGTGCGCTAGTCTACATCATTCGCACCTGGGGTAATTATCCCGATGCGGTGGCCTTTGCCGTTTTGTTGATGAACATCGCAGCGCCCTTTATCGATTACTACACCCTGCCCAGAACCTACGGCCATCGTAAGTCGCGATCGGCCACCGAAAAAGCCGTTGCTGACCAATAGAGTAGTGTGCCATGAATGAAAAACCATCAGATGAAATGACGCACAAAGACGAACTGGCAAGTGAGTCGGTGGCGGAAAATACGGTACCGCGTTCCATGGTTGCCAACAGTTTGTTACTGGGCGGTTTTGCGTTATTGACAGCAGTCTTGCTGTCTACCACATACACTCAAACAGCCGAGCGTATTGCGATGGCTGAGCGTGATAACGCGCGCCGGGCGTTGTTGGAGATTATACCCGCAGAGCGTCACGACAATGCCCTTCTGGATACGACTCGTGCGATTGCTCCCGAGTATTGGTCGGCATTGGGCTTAAAGCAAGGCGGTGATATGCATATCGCCACGCTTCAGGGGGAGCCCCTGGCGGTCATTATTCCCGCCGTGGCGCCGGACGGATACAGCGGAGATATTCGTTTGATCGTCGGAGTGAACAGCGACGGTACGGTGGCCGGTGTACGCGTACTTGCCCACGCCGAAACCCCGGGTCTGGGCGATAAAGTCGAGCTCAAGAAAGACGATTGGATTCTGTCGTTCAATGGACGAGCGTTGACGACAAGTAACGCGGCAACATGGGCCGTGAAGAAGGATGGCGGGGAGTTCGATCAGTTTACCGGTGCCACTATTACCCCGCGCGCCGTCGTCAATCAAGTGCGTCGTGTACTGCAGGTGTTTAACGACAGCCAGCCCCTGGCCAAGGCACCTCAGATTGTGGAGGTCTCTAGCGATGAGTCATAACTTAAGTCATAACTACGGCGAAGTGGCCCGCAACGGTCTATGGGACAACAACCCGGCTCTGGTTCAGTTGTTGGGGTTGTGCCCACTGCTGGCTGTGAGCGGCAGTGTGGTAAACGGTTTGGGTTTGGGGCTGGCCACGATCCTGGTGCTCGTAGGTTCCAATGTAGTGGTATCGCTTATTCGCAATCATGTGAGCGAGGCGGTCAAGCTGCCCGTTTTTGTGATGATTATCGCCACGTTTACCACGTGTACAGAATTGCTGATGAAGGCGTTCACATTCGAGCTCTATTTGATTCTGGGCATTTTTATCCCATTGATCGTTACCAACTGCGCCATTCTTGGCAGGGCCGACGCCTACGCCAGTAAGAATCCGCTGCTGCCTTCGGCGTTTGACGGCTTAATGATGGGGTTGGGGTTCTGTCTGGTATTGGTGGCGGTGGGTGCGATTCGTGAAGTTATTGGCAGCGGTACCTTGTTCGACAATATGCAGCTGCTGTTCGGCCCCGTTGCCGAAAGCTGGAAGTGGCAAGTCTTCGACAACTATCCGGGCTTTCTGGTGGCGGTACTTCCACCCGGAGCGTTTGTGGTGGTGGGCTTTCTGATCGCTTTCAAAAACGCCGTCGATCATCGATTGGAGCAACGGCGCAAATCCCAGTCGACAGTGAGTGTCGGCAGCAAGCGCGTGCGCACAACCGGCACAATCACTTGAGCTATTTGAAACAGTAAATGAGGTGGGGCAATGGCCATAACCGAAGGTGTTGTTAGTGCGGTAGCGGATGATCATGTGGTGTTCTCCTACCAGCAGCAATCTGCCTGCGACAGTTGCCGTTTGAAAAGTGGCTGTGGACAAAAGCTATTGTTCGGCAGTCGCAACAAAATTTCAGAAGTGACCATTCCGCAGCCCGCTAGTGATCTGAAACAAGGACAGACCGTCGACCTCTATGTCCCGAGCTTCGCAATAACTTTTGGTGTGCTGGTTGGCTATATCGTTCCCATCGCCGCTTTGATGATAGGGGCTGTGATGGGCGAGTTTCTAACAAGGGAAGATTGGGGCGCTATTGCAGGTGGTCTGTTGGGGCTTGCGATTAGTGTGCAGTTGACTCGAGTGATTGTCGATCGACACAAACATCAATCCTGGTTTCATCCCAGGTTACTGAACAGGGAGCACTCTAATGGAAACAATAGTAGTGGAAGTGGCCTATGCACTGCCTCAACAACAGCGGCTGATGTCCTTCGAAGTGGAGCAAGGCACCAGTGCAATGACCGCGGTTGAACGCTCCGGAATTCTGAGCGAGTTTCCGGAGATTGATTTAGCGGTCAATAAAGTGGGCATTTTTGGAAAGGCCATTCGCAACGCCGATCAGCATGAGTTGCAGGCTGGTGACCGAGTAGAAATTTATCGAAAACTCATCAAGAAATAGAAAGAGCGTAGAGACCATGAGTGAAGTTATTACCGTTGAAGTTAACGATCATATTGCGGATGTTCGATTGAACCGACCGGAAAAATGAATGCCCTGTCGTTTGAATTGTTGGATCAAATTACCGAGGTGGGAAAGCGCTTGGCCTTGGATCGTTCCATTCGTGCTGTGGTGTTGTCGGGTAATGGCCGATCATTTTGTGCCGGTATGGATGTTGAAAATTTCAGTGGGGGATTTCCTGAAAAACCTTTCCCGGATGGCTTTGGCGGTTTTAACCCCAACTTCTATCAGGCTCCAGGTTATGTGTGGAAGAACATGCCCGTCCCGGTGATTTGCGCCATCCAGGGGGCCGCGGTCGGTGGCGGTCTGCAAATCGCGCTGGGTGCCGATATTCGCGTGGCGCACTCCAATTCGAAGTTCTCCATTATGGAAATTCGCTGGGGAATGATCCCCGATATGTCCGGCTCTCAGACGCTGAGAGATCTGGTGGGTATCGATGTGGCCAAGGAAATGATGTTCACCGGCCGGCTGGTCGGAGCGGACGAGGCTGATCGCTTGGGATTGGTCACCTACCTGGACGACTCGCCATACGAGCGTGCGATGCAGATTGCTAAAGCCATTGCGGGGAATAATCCGGATGCCATCACCTACGGAAAGTACTTATTTGAAAACGCCTGGCACGGTGATTCCACCGAAGGTCTGAGAATGGAAGAGAAGTTACAAGAGAAGATTTTTGGTAGCAAAGACCATATGGAGGCCATTGCTGCGCAGATTGAAGGTCGATCGCCAAACTTCTCAAATCGCAAGATTAGAGACTATAGCGAACTGTTTCTCGACTAAAAAAAGCGACGCCCCCCCACTGATTTTTACAAAAACATAAATATTGAGGTGTGTAATGAGTGAATGGAAACCCAGTGCCTGCATTTTGTGCGAGCTCAATTGTGGTATTGAAATCAAAACTGGTGACAACAATGTGATGGAAAAGATCCGTGGTGACAAAGCGCATCCAGGATCGAAAGGTTATATATGCAATAAGGCTGCGCGATTGGATCACTACCAAAATGGTCGTGATCGTATTTACCATCCGTTGCGCCGTAAAGAGGACGGCTCTTTTGAACAGATCAGTTGGGACGTCGCTTTCGAAGAAATTGCCGAAAAAATGCAGCGCGTTAAAGAAGAGTATGGTGGCAATCGCATCATGTACATAAGCGGTGGTCAGGGCAACCATATTAATGGTCCCTACGCTGCCTCGACACGTGGTGCCCTGGGCAGCATCTACAAAACCAATGCCATTGCTCAGGAAAAGACCGGTGAGATGTGGGTCGCTAGCCAGATGTTTAACAACACTACGGGTATTCAGCGCTCGGACTGTGAAAACGCTGAGGTAGCAATTTATCTGGGCAAAAACCCCTGGCACACTCACGGATTTCACGGCTGTCGGCATGGTTTGCGGCGTTTGGCGAAAGATGAACAGCACAAGATGGTGGTGGTGGATGTACGTCGCAGCGAATCGGCAGATATCGCCGATATGTTTGTTCAGGTAAAACCTGCGACCGATGCCTGGTTGGTTGCCGCCTTAGTCGCCGTCATTGTTCAGGAAGACTGGGTAGAGCACGAGTGGATGGCGAAGCACACCGTTGGTTTCGAAGAGGTTTATCCGCACTTCTTTGAAATTTCAATTCGCGATTACGCCCGTGAATGTGGTGTACCGGAAGAACAGATTCGCGAGCTTGCAGAGATAATCTACAAAGCGGAAAGCGTAGCAGTCTGGGAAGACCTCGGTGTTCAGATGAACCGTAATTCCACATTAGTCAGTTATCTTCAGCGTCTACTGCTAACTATTACCGGAAACTTTGGAAAAAAGGGAACGCAGTTTATTTCGCAGCCGTTGATAAATGTCGCCAGCACCAATTATGTGGACAGCCGCCGCACGCCGGTTACCAATTCACGCATTATTGGCGGTTTGATTCCCAGTAATGTGGTCAGTGAGGAGATTCTCACCGACCACCCGGATCGCACCCGTGCTTTGTGGATCGATTCGTCCAACCCAGTGCATTCCTATGCCGGATCACAGGATATGGCCCGAGCATTGCGAGCCACCGATATTACTGTAGTAGTGGATATCGCCATGACGGAAACTGCCATGGAGGCGGACTATGTTTTGCCTGCTGCAAACCAGTTTGAGAAAGCGGAACTCTCCATGTTTAACTTTGAGTTTCCTCACAATGTTATGCAAATGCGGCACCCGGTATTTAAGGCACCAGACACCGTACTCACCGAGCCGGAAATTCATGCGCGCTTCTGTGAAGCACTGGGTGTGATTCCCCAAGACGTAGTCGACACTCTGAACGAAGCGTTGTCGCAGGGCGAGCAGGCTTTTGGCGAACGCTTTATGCAAGTGATGGGTGAGCAGCCCAGTCTGGCTAAGCTGGCGCCGGTAATTCTCTATCGCACGGTGGGTAAGGTGTTGCCTAAAGGGATGGCGGCGGGTGCAGCCTATATGCCGGCCTGTCTGGATCTGGCCTTCAAAAACCCGGAAGCATTGCGTGCTGCGGGGCACGAAGGCGAAGGTGCCGAGTTGGGCATGAATCTGTTTAAAGCACTGATCAACTCACCGTCGGGTATTGACCTCTGTGTTGAAGCCCATGATGCCAGTTTTAAGCGCCTGGGACACGCCGACAAAAAGATTCACTTATTGTTGCCGGAAATGATTCCAGAACTGCAGGCGTTGGAGCGTGGTTTTACGCCACTAACTGATGAGCAGTATCCCTTTGTTCTGTCCTGTGGCGAGCGCCGGGATTACACTGCCAACGGTATCTACCGCGATCCGGCGTGGAAAAAGAAGGACTACGACGGCGCATTGCGCATGAGCCCTTCGGATGCACAAAGCTTGGGCGTGGTAAGCGGCGATAAAGTGATGGTCAGCACTCGACAGGGGGAAGGTGAAGCCACGGTGGAGGTTAATGACCGTATGATGCCAGGGCATATGTCGATTCCCAACGGCGGCGGTTTGACCAACAATCTTGGCACTGATAAACCGCTTGAGCGGGTGGGTATTTCTGCCAATGAGTTAACTCCGGTGGATCACCGTGATTTCTTCGCGGGTACACCTTGGCACAAATATGTACCTGCCAGCGTTCGGATTGCCTGATACATATAATCCTGCCCTTTGGGGTCGGAGAAGCTAAGCTACTCCGGCCTCTTATTAGCCAGCCATCAGGGGGCTAAAAGAAAGGCATTGGTCGAGAAATTCTTGGGCGTAACTCCGAACCAATTCTTAAACGCGCGATGAAAAGCGCTGACTTCCGAGTAGCCGAGTTGTTCGGCAATTTGTTCCAGAGTTTCCTTATTCTGGGCTATCAGGGTCAAAGCTCTGTCTTTAATAAGTTCTTCTTTGAGCATGCGAAAGCTGGTCTTTTCATCGGTTAATGAACGTTGCAGTGTACGTTTATTAATACCGAGCTGTTTAGTCACCTGATCAAACGAAGCGCGAAGATATCCATTGTCTACGATCAGAGATTTTATGGAAGTTACCAGATCATTTCCCGCTCGCTGCTGCCGCAAATGATCTTCCAGATAGTTCTTGGAAAGTTGGTAAAAGTGATTGTCGGTACCGGGAATGGGAGCATCCAGATTGTCGACCTTAAACCACATAGAGTACTGGTTGTCGGCAGGCAAAGTTTGAATCTTCAATGTGTGATGGAGTAATTCCAGATCCAGCTCACGGGGAAGATAGATACGATCTACTGCTCTTTCTTTGAGGTACATAAATTTCCCCATGTAGATCATGCTACTCAGCAGTGATAGTACCTGATGGGGCGATTCACGAATTACCCCTGGTGTGGGCGTGTAGTGAAATCCGAGCATACCATGATCGTCGTAGGTCACATGAAGTCGACCGCTTTGGTTGATCAACGAGTGAAACTGGGCTACATGTTCAATTGAAGCGCGCATGGTAGGACTGTGAATCAAGAGTGGGGCCATGGCCCCCAGGCCTTTGATGTCCACCCTGCGGCCCAGTTTGAAACCCAGCAGGGGATCTTCACAAAGCTCGCTGGCAGCGTGCCATATCTGCCGCAGCAGTGTGGTATTGATTCTCTGCCCGCGTCGAATTCGTTCAATGTTCATGTCCGGTATGGAGTCTTCCAATGCGTTCAGGTCAATGCCGAGATCGGATAGGCCGTTAAAGAAGCCATTGATCCATACATGTGTCAGATATTGATGCTGCATTGCCGGATTACCGCAAATTGTTGCCGCTTATGGTTCCACTATAGAACCGTGATTCTGGCGGGTTTTAAGTGCTATGCCAAGAGAAAAAGCCATGAATAAATATTGTGCACAATACAATTGTGTGTAATTATTGTTCCAGTGCTGCACAGACAGCCAGTTACCTACTAATAAAGGAGAGGGCCAGATGATTGAGAAAATTGTGAGTCGAGTTGTACTTGCCAGTGTGATGCTGGTTTCGGTTGCCGTTAAAGCCGAAGTGGCGCCATTGGACGTCAATGAAGAGAGCTTTAAATGTATGCTGGATATGACTCCGGTACGAGATTTCTACGTGGATAACCTCAACGCTGCTGACCTGCCGGCGACTCTGGCGGTTGCGGAGCAGGGCCAGGGTGAATACCCGGCAGGTTCCATCGTGCAATTGGTTCCTGGTGAAGTCATGGTAAAACACCCCAAAGGCCACAGCCCGGTGACCAAAGATTGGGAGTTCTTTGAGCTGAAGGTCTCGCCGGAAGGTACCAATATTCACAAGCGTGGTTACGCTGATGTTGTGAACCAGTTCGGTGGTAACTGTCTTGGTTGTCATATTCAGGCGAAACCTGAATTCGATATGATCTGTGAGAAGGGCCACGGCTGTGCACCGATTCCTCTGCCTACCGCAGCGGCCAAAGTGCTGCAGAAGACCGACCCTCGTTGTGGTGGTCGCTACACGCCCACCCCGGAAGACATGGCCATTCTGAAACAGTTGCGAGCCGCTCTGTCAGCCAACAAATAACCAGCGCTTTGCTTTCTAATGCTGCGGTATCAACTGCTGCAGTTTTTGCGCGCTTTCATCGGTTAGAGGGTGCGCAAAGCTCATGCGTAGAAAATTACTGTAGCGTTCCTGAGCGGTAAACAGTCGGCCAGGGGTGAGTATCAACCCCTGCTCCCTTGCTCGATTGTAGAGTTTCAATGTATTGATAGATTCAGGAAGTTCCAGCCACAGTGCCAGTCCGCCTTCCGGTTGGCTGCAACTGATCGCTTGTGGCAACAGCTGCGGTATTTGTTGTTGCAGCTGTCGGCATTGCAGTTTTAGCTGCTGACGCCGCTGTCGTAAATGCCGGTCGTAATTACCCTGCTGCAAGAACTCTGTCATGCCCTGTTGCAGTGTTTGGCTGGTCGCTAGCGAAGTCACCAGCTTCAAGTGTTTAATCTTGTCTTTGTATTTCCCGGGTGCAATCCAGCCCAATCTCAGGTCTCGCGACAAGCTTTTTGAAAACGATGAACAAAGCAGCACGCTACCGCTGTCGTCGTAAGAATAGAGTGTGCGTGGTCGCTGCAGCCCAAAGTGCAGTTCACCGTAGATGTCGTCTTCGATAATGGCAATGCTGCGCGATTGAGCGAGGGTGAGCAGCCGTTGCTTATTGCTGTCCGGCATACAAGAGCCTGTGGGAGTGGCGTAGCAGGGAGAAATTACCAAGGCTTGCACGTCCCAGTGTTGCAGGGCCAATTCCAAAGCATCGGGGCTGATACCCGTCTGTGCAGAGCTGGGTATCTCCAGTGCTTGCAGTCCCAGTGATTCCAGAAGTTGAAACACACCGTAGAAACCCGGTGACTCTACTGCCACCACACCGCCGGGTGTAGTGGTGGCCATCAGCGCCAGTAGCAGGGCGTGTTGGCAGCCAGAGGTAATGACCAGATCGTCGCCGTGGTGCTGTCCACCACCGTGCCCCATGCGCAAGGCCAGCGAGGCGCGCAGTTCCGGATCGCCCTGGGGTTCATCGTAGTAATTTTGTTGATTGTGGTCTTGCCGACGTAGTGCCCGGCTTAAGCTTCGACGCAGATTTTCATTGCCTTCGTAGTGACCGCGATCGGCGCTGGGCATCAAATCAAAAGCCGCGCCCTGCTGCATGATATCGAGCAATACCTGGCCCGCGGATACAGGCACAGGATTAAGCTTTGGCTGACTGGTAGCGGGAGTTTGCAGGTTTGCGGGCGCTTGCTCCGGCGCGCTGACAAAGTACCCGGATCTGGCTCGAGCCTCAATTAAACCGTCGGCTTCGAGGCGGCTGTATGTGGTTAATACCGTGGACTTGGAAACCGACTTGGCGTGGCACAGTTCGCGGACGGAAGGCATGCGCTCACCGGGGGCGCGTTGACCGTTTTTTATTTCTTCGCGAAAGCTCTGTTCCAGCTCCTGATAGAGATAGGTGGTTTGAGGCGTTGAATCACTCGGTGCGCTGTTGTTCATGAAGCGGGCCCATGGGGTACAGATGTTCAATAAATGAGGGTGTCAGTCAAAGATGACAAACTCTGTGCTCAAATATATCGTATTTTTTGAATCTGTACCCGTTGTGATTTGATCTTTACTCTGTGGCGTTCGTTAGGTGGGAGGTCTAAACAGAGGATTTGACGTGTATATCTACGATCACAAAGATCATCAACTGGTATCGGAGCGGGTGGCGCAGTTCAGTCGGCAAACCCAGCGCTATCTCGATGGCAGTTTGAGTGAAGAACAGTTTCTGCCTTTGCGCTTGCAAAATGGCCTCTATGTGCAGCGGCAGGCGCCCATGCTGCGTATTGCTGTGCCCTATGGAATGCTGTCTGCGCGCCAGCTACGAAAATTGGCGCAAATTACGCGCACCTACGACAAGGGCTACTGCCACATCACCACGCGACAGAATATTCAGTTGAACTGGCCGCGAATCGAAGACGTGCCACAGATTCTGGCTGAGCTGGCCGAAGTGGAAATGCACGCGATTCAAACCAGCGGCAATTGCATTCGCAATGTCACCTCTGACCAGTTTGCCGGGACGGCACAAGACGAGTTGATAGACCCTCGGCCCTATTGCGAGTTGGTGCGGCAGTGGTCAACACTGCACCCGGAATTTGCGTTTCTGCCGAGGAAATTCAAAATTGCCATCAGTGGCGCCAGCAGTGACCGAGCAGCGATCCGATTTCATGATATCGGTTTACAGATACGTCACAGTGATGCCCCGGGTCAGGCCGGTGAAACCGGTTTTGAAGTGATTGTAGGTGGTGGTCTGGGGCGCACCCCGGTGATCGGTACCACCATTCGCGAGTTTTTACCCGAGAAGTACTTGCTGTCGTACTTGTGCGCCATTTTGCGGGTCTACAATCAGCAGGGGCGGCGCGACAACAAGTACAAGGCTCGGATCAAAATTCTACTGCGCGCTATGGGAACCGAGGCTTTCTCTGCCGCCGTGGAGAAAGAATGGCAGAGTATCAAAGACAGTTATTCGCCTTTACTGCCGGCAGAGATCCAGAAGGCCAAGTCCTACTTTAGCGCACCAGACTACGAGCCCGTGGATACGTGGCTGGTGCAACAGCAATTGCAAGAAGCCAGTCAGCGGCAACCGGAGTTTGGCCGTTGGGTAGAGCGCAACGTTCGAAGTCATCGCGTCAGTGGCTATTGTGCCGTGACCTTGTCGCTGAAGCCGACTGGCGTCGCCCCAGGGGATCTCACCGATCGCCAGTTGGAGGCAATTGCCGATCTTGCCGAGCAGTTTTCCTTTGGTGAAGTGCGCACCACCCATCAGCAAAATGTGGTGCTGGGTGATGTGAAAAAATCAGAGCTGTTTTCGCTGTGGCAGAAATTGCAGACCTATGGGTTTGCCACGGCCAATATCTCAACCATGACCGACATAGTGTGCTGCCCCGGCGGCGATTATTGCGCCCTGGCCAACGCAAAGTCCATTCCCGTCGCGGACGCAATTCAACGCAAGTTTGACGACATGGACTATGTCTACGACCTTGGCGAGCTGACTCTGAATATCTCCGGTTGCATGAACGCCTGTGCTCATCATCACATTGGTCACATCGGTATTCTGGGGGTGGATAAGAAAGGCGAGGAGTTCTATCAGGTGACTCTCGGCGGACACAATGGCAGCCGAGGACGCGACGCAGCTATAGGCAAAGTATTGGGACCGGCATTTTCCCGCGAGGATATTCCCACGGTGGTGGAGTCCATTCTGGAATTCTATGTGGAAACTCGCAGTCCCGAGGAAGCCTTTATCGATGTGGTTAATCGTGTGGGAGTAGCTGCATTTAAGGAGCGTGTTTATGCAGCAGCGTGATGTGGAAAACGCAGGTGCGGTGACAAGATCAATTATTAAAGACGGCGTTGTGACCGCAGACGATTGGCAGGTAGTTGGTTTGGAACCTGAGATTGTCGATGCAGCGTCATCGCGCAAGATATTGCCGCTGGAAGATTATCTGACACAGGGGCACGTACTGCTCGGAGAAGATTGTCGCTATGCGGTATGGCTCAGCAGCGACGAGGACTTTGAACGGTACATTGAGTTATTACTGGGCCTGCCATTGATTGCCGTCTATTTTTCTAACTTCACCGATGGCCGCGGTTTTTCCATGGCGACGCTGTTGCGTGAGCGTTACGGCTATCAGGGAGAACTCCGTGCTATCGGACAGATACTTCCGGATCAGTTGCACTATCTGAAACGCTGTGGCTTTTCCGCCTTTCAGTTCGAAGATGGCGTTAGCCTGGAAGACGCGATGCAATCGTTGGATGATTTCAGCAGTAGCTATCAGCCCGCAGCGGATTAATGCTCTTACAAGGGCGTTAGTGTTCCCTGAAGCACCCACGGCAAGTAGGTAATGGTAAACAGCAACGCAATGGTCGCGGTGCAGGTTTTTATCCAGAACCAAACAGTTTGCAAGGTGTTCATTTCCATCTCCTTTTTGTCTGACTGGAAGATTTCCATAGAGGGGCCTCTTATAGGCCTCCTCGAGTTAATTTTTCCGGATTCAGAATTGCATTCAGTTCATCTCGTGACAGATCGGTTTGCTCTTCTGCGACATCCACAATAGGACGTTCCTCAGCGTAGGCTTGCTTGGCAATGCTGGCGGCTTTGGTGTAACCGATGATTGGATTCAATGCGGTCACCAGAATTGGGTTTCTTTCCAGGGCTTCCTGAAGCTTGGCTTCATTGACGCTAAAGTCCGCTATGGCTTTTTCACCCAGGTGGTCACATGCAGATGATAGCCATTTGATACTGTTGAGCAGGTTGTAGCCAATCATGGGCAACATGACATTCAACTCGAAGTTGCCCGATTGTCCGCCAATTGTAATGGCTGCATCGTTGCCGATCACTTGTGCAGCCACCATCGCTACAGCTTCGGGAATAACCGGGTTGACTTTACCTGGCATGATTGATGACCCAGGTTGCAATGCTGGCAGGCTGATTTCGCCGAGGCCCGCGAGAGGCCCGGAGTTCATCCAGCGCAGGTCGTTAGCTATTTTCATCATGCTGACCGCGGTCGTTTTCAGTTGTCCTGAAAGAGCAACGGCGGTGTCTTGCGAGGCGATATGAGTGAAGAAATTGTCTGCGGGCTTGAAATCCAGTCCGGTATTTTGGCTCAGGGTATGACTGAACGCCTGAGAAAATTCCGGGTGGGCATTGATACCAGTTCCCACAGCAGTACCGCCTTGAGCCAAGGTTTGCAGGGTGGGCTGTAAGGCTTTCAGGTTGTCGCAATTGAGACGAATCTGGTCTGCCCAGGCCTGGAGGGATTGTTCCAAACTTACCGGCATCGCATCCATCAAATGAGTGCGCCCGGTTTTGATGTGGTGCCCCACCTGTCGCGCTTTTTCTTCGATTGTATGTTGCAGTTTTACCAGTGCTGGTAGCAGACGTTGCTGGAGCTGTATTGCGGCGCTGACGTGAATGGTGGTGGGAATGACATCGTTGCTGCTTTGACCGAAATTCACGTGGTCATTGGGATTGACTTCTATATCCCCAAGACCAGAGGCGATACTTGCAATTACCTCGTTAGCATTCATGTTGGTACTGGTGCCGGACCCAGTCTGGAAAACATCGACAGGGAAGTGCTGCATCAGATTGTCGTCCTGGCGCAAATTCTTGGCGGCGACAATAATGGCATTGGCAATTTCTGGAGGCAGACAGTTCAAACCCAGGTTAGCTTGGGCGGCAGCAATTTTGACTTCCAGTAACGCCAGAATAAATTCTCTGGGAAGCGTTTGACCACTGATAGCAAAGTTATTGATGGCGCGTTGGGTTTGGGATCTGTAGAGGGCATTCGCTGGGACTTCCAGCTCGCCCATGCTATCGCATTCAATACGCATCTCGCTCATGGCGGGCTCCTTAGGTTAGGCGGGGATTGAAGATTTCATCCTCAAACGTTCAATCCGAAGTAAAGCATCGACGAGTACAGTACATTGCTGATTTACTAGTCGCGTTAGCGACAAAGCATCCCTGTAAATCAAAAATTTCTTTGTTCACTCAATAGTTTTGACTGCGAGTTTCAAAAAAGTGACTCAATGCCTGCAGTTCATTGTAGAGTTTTGTTACTTCGCGTTTCTCTTCCGGGCTTGCCGTTAGCTGTTGCATACTCAGCAATGGATAGATCAAGTTGTCCAACGAGTAATATCTCCAGTGAGTGGGAAGCTCGGTGTCACAAAATGTTTCCTTGAGCAAGCTATAGCAGCGCATATAAATCCTTCGCTGAACCTCGGGTGTTCTGCCCGTGGCTTTGCGCTTGCATTCGGATACGTAATCCACAACAAGTCCCGGCCTATCAGGGTGTCGTGATGTGCGAATCAATGTTTCCAGAATATCGAGGGACGGCGCATGTGATTTCATGACGCATCAGTGAAGTTGTCTCGAGTAATTGCTGGAGCGCGTTTGTTGTTCCGTTGCCTGCCAGATGTAACTCACATTGCTTGCCTTGGGAGCTTCCAGGCTGGCCAGAGACCCGATAAGTTCTTCGGTCAACTGGCTTCTGGATTGGTCTTTGAGTTTGTCGGTTAGTGCGTGTACCAGCCAGCGGGTGTCCAATTTTTTTGACTTCAGCGTATAGGCCATTTCCAGCGCCGTATAGGCATAGCGCTCCTGGGCTCGGATGCTGAAGTTGTCACAGTCGATCAGCAGCTCGGCAATATCGAAAGCGTTGCCGTAGTTCATGATGGCTACGCGCCAGTTCTCATCGCGCACTGCCTGACGGGCGTCCTCTGTAGTTTTATGCCAGAGGTGCAGTGCTTTGATTGGGTCACTCTGCAGCCAGTCGCGGTGTTTTTGACAAAGAAATTTCATAATTACGGTCCCGGTTATTATTGTTCTTGATGTTCAGGCTGCGGCAAACAGTTGCCCGTATTCACTTTGCAATTGAGCGATCCACTGCTGAATGCGCTCATCAGTGAGGTCGAACTGCTGATCGTCATCGATTGCCAGTCCACAGAACTCGGTCTTGTCTTCGTTGCAGGCGAGGGAGGCTTCAAAGTCGTAGCCTTCGGTTGACCAGCGGCCAATAATGCGAGCACCAGTAGGTACTATGCGCTCATGCAACCACCCCAAGGCGTCTACAAAATAGTCACCGTAACCCAGCTGGTCACCCATGCCGTAGAGAGCGACCACCTTGTTGGCCAGCGGTAGCAACTGGATCAAATCTTCGTAGTTTTCCCAGTCTTCCTGAATGCCACCGAAATCCCAGGTGGGGATCCCCATAATGATAAAATCCAGGTGCTCAAACCATTCCGGGGAAACGTCGACAACGTTGATTAGTTCGGGGGTGGTGCAGCCCAGAGACTGCAGCTCTTCACTCATCTTTTGGGCCATATCTTCTGTATTGCCGGTATCCGTGCCAAAAATAATGCCGATTGAGGCTTCGGGGAGGGTTGTCACGATCAATTCCTTTTCGCTCTGTTAATCGTAATGATAGTGATTCGCATTTACTAGTCAAGTGGTTTATGTCATAGTTTTTCACTCAACACGGATAACTGGAGATGTGTAGATGAAAACGATGATCAATAGTTTAGGGGGGCTGATGGTAGTGCCGCTATCGTAGTCTGCTGCCGCCCATTTTGGCGATAGTCATTCGCACTGGATGGCCAATCACATTCCCGAAATCATGATCTTCTTGGTTTTTTTTGGTGGGTTTCTCACCAGGTCTATGGCTTGCTGGTTAAACGCGTGTGCGCTTTTAACGATCAGGCTCTACTGTTGGAGGGGGATTCTGATCAGAGTCTCTCTAGTGAGGTGATGGGCTGGGTTGCGAGAGATCGGTTGCGTGGTGTGGTGTGGGTCTCTATCCGTCGGCCACAGGAGGCATGAGGATAGAGACCGCATGTGTCACTATTGCTCGACGTTGTGCCAGACGTTTTGTACGTCGTCCAGGTCGTTGAGCATATCCAGAAACTTCTCGAACATTGGTGCGGCTTCTTCGCTCATCTCGATGGTGTTCTGGGGCAGATATTGAATTTCTGCGACCTCAAAATCGATTTCGCCAAAGGCTTCGGTCAGAGCCTGACGGGCCTTGAAGAACTCGGTATGAGGGGCGAACACGGTCATATTGCCATCTTCGTTTTCCAGGTCGGTGACGTCTACGTCCGCTTCCATTAAGGCTTCCAGTACGGCTTCTTCATCGTCGTGCTTGAATACCATAATGGCAGAGTGATCGAACATATGGCTGACGCTGCCCTGCGTACCGATCTTGGTTTTGGTCTTGGTAAAGGCCTGGCGTACGTCGCCAAAGGTACGGTTTGGATTGTCGGTCAGACATTCGATGATGGCCATGCAGTTGCCGGGGCCATAGCCTTCGTATACCGCCAGCGCAAAGTCCTCACCGCCGCCACCTTCAGCTTTTTTGATGGCTTTTTCAATTACGTGGGTGGGCACCTGGTCTTTCTTGGCGCGGTCAATCATGCCACGCAGGGCCAGATTGCCGTCGGGATCTGTCCCGCCAGCTTTGGCGCACACGTAGATTTCACGGCCGTATTTACTGTAGATCTTGGATTTGGCGTCCGAGGTCTTGGCCATGGATTCTTTGCGGTTTTGGTAGGCTCTTCCCATGGGAGTCTCTATCTCGTGTCGTTCGTTGAAGGCAGTGATTTTATAGGGAAGCTAAGGTGATGAAAAGGCGAGGAAAATTGGGAATAACTCAGTTATAGCGGATATTTACGGCCATATCAGAGAAATAGCGCGTCCCAGGAGTGGAGCTCTCCGATAACGCGGGGATTTTAGAACTGGTATTTAATTCCGAGCTTCATGCCCTTGTCGGACCAGTCGGCCTGATACACTGTGCCGCGGGTGTAGGGGGCCGCTCCGGCGCGGTACTCTCCTTTGAGCAGGGTTCTCACAGGAGTGCGAATCTGATCTCTGACCAGGTTGGCAAAGCGAGCCACTGGGGTGGCATCCTGCTGAAATCTATTGGTTTCAGAGGTCGGGCCAGATGCAGGGATCAGAATCAGAATACTCTTGCTCAGAATACGGACGGGGCTATTGATTTGGTGCTCGAGGATTACATCGTCGGTTGCAGAGTAGTCGATATTGTAGACACGATATTCCAACTCATTGGCGGACGCTGCGGAAATCAGCGCTAGGCTGGCGAGGAACGCGATGGCTGATTTGGTGATATTCATAGCTGGGCTCGTGAGAGTGTGGAATCTGGAACACAGCTTAATAAGTGCGAAGAGTCTATTCTGTCGACGTGTTCTAAGTTTTTTGGCTGTTTGACGCGTTATTCAGCCAGGCAGATATTGTCGATGAGAAACCCAGCCGTTAGGGCTAACCGGCGTTAGTTATCTTGAAAATCTATGTCAGGCGAACGTAGTACCCTCCATCTTATGTTATCCAAGAAAAGGGGGATTAGAGTGGTGTTGCTTAGAT
>JALUYN010000107.1 GCA_027012915.1 Cellvibrionaceae bacterium | reverse complement strand
GCCGTGAGCATTGATTGAAAGACAAGCACCAGCAGTGAGCATCGGCGCCAGACCGAAGGACATACTGGCTGCCTGCAGCATTTCTTCCACCTGAGCAGTCAGGGTCTTGGGCATACCCATGCCACCGAATTCCGGGTTACCACCCAAGCCATTCCAGCCACCTTCACAGAAGGTCTGGTAGGCTTCTTTGAAGCCTTCGGGCGCGGTAACCTCGCCGTCGTCCCACTTGGAACCCTGCTCATCAGACTCGCGATTCAGAGGCGCGATAACTTCGGAGGTCACCTTGGCAGCTTCTTCCAGGATGGCGCTGGCGGTTTCCGGATCTACGACACCTTCCAGACCGGGGAGTGACGCCCACAGTTTGTCCGCTTCAAATACTTCATTCAAAACAAAGCTCATATCCCGCAAGGGCGCTTTATATTCAGCCATTCCTCTACACCTCAACTGTTGTATTAATGCCAACCTGATATCGATGCATCAAGTTGGTGAAAAAGAGTTCAAACAAACGTTTGAATGATAAAAACCCAGAAGCGCCAAGTCAATAAAAAGCCCCCTTCAAATATAGCCCTCAAGCAACCCCCGGGCACAAAAAAAGCCGCTCGATGCGGCTTTTGGGTGGAAATCATTAGATAAGAAGGTTGCTGCCCTCGACTACACGTTACTGTCGATCAGGCTGCCGGCATCCGGTACCGTGCGATTCACTCCGATATCGATGAGTCGCTGATTGAGATCAAACAGCTGGGACGCCGCTTCAGATTGCCTCTCCTGCTCTCTGCTGCTGCGCTCGACTCGATCCCGTTCGGCCTGCGCTTGCTGTTCTTCACGAGCCTGCTCCTCTCGCTCTTTCTCCTGAGCCTCCCTCTCTTCTCGTGTCTCCTGGAACTCTTCGCGCTGCTGAATCTGTTCCTGACGCTCCAGTTCTGCAATATCGCGCAAAGCCTCCTGCTCCATCTGTGCCGCCTGAGCCGCCACCTGGCGATCTTGCACCGAAGGCTCCGCCGGAGCCAGCGCCGCACGCTGCACGCGCCGGGCAATTTCCAGAGCTTCGCGAGGATCGTCATTGCCACTGCCAAGGCGTATTGGAACTTCGCCCGATACGGCATAGCTTACGCCGTCAGGCCCTTTTTCGTAGCGATAAGAAGCAGCTCCGGCCAGATTGCCTCCAGCGGTTTGATGGGCCTGCTCGTGAGCTCGAACTTCGCGATCACGAGCCGCCAGACGGTCTATCTCTCGACGATCTTCAGTTTCCTGGCGCTCCGCCAAGCGCTCCTCTTGAGCTTGCTGATCACGCTCTTGCTCCCGGCGCTGCTCATCGCCCGGGGATCGCTCTTCAACCGGATCTTGCGTGCTGCGACCTTCCCGCAGCTCATCAGCGTCTCTGCGACCCTGAACTCTGGAGGTCTCCGCCGATTCCTCGACGGGCTTGAAAGAGGTGTTTCTGGCTTCCGGGTTTTCCTCGCCCACAGGGCTACCCCCCTGACTGGAAAAGGGCGATATAGCATTGGCAAAATTGGATGGAATGTTATTGGTGCTAATCATTCATCAAACCCGTAGCCGCCTGGTAGTTCAGGCTTTTATGTCCAGAAGAGAGCCCAAGGTATCCGATCCCACTTGCACCACTTTGGCTGAGGCATTAAAGATATGCTGCTCACGCTTCAGTTCAATCAGGGGCTCAATCAGATCCTGTGTGGAGCTGGTTTCCTTGCGGGCAGCTCCAACGCTGGCAATTTCCTGAGCGGCATTATTCAGCGCCTGAGAACTGCGTTGCAGCCCATTGGCACCGGAGTTAATAACTGAACTGATCATGGCCTGACCCTGTTATAGACAACCAAATGCGCCAGCGCCTTGCAGAACATGACCACATTGGAAGGGCCACAATCGCTACACGGAATAACGCTTCTTTGGGTATTCTAGCGCAAAAGCGATCAAAAATCAGACAAAAACGGCAATGGACTGCCGCTTTTTAAGATGATTTCACAACAAGAATTGCTGTGAATCCAACAAATGGCTGTAAAAGTCAGTACATTAACGGGTCGAGAGACAAGTGTTGTGCCACAGACTCAGGGCTGACATCAGACAAGTGAGGCACTTCGCCGAGCAATGGCGCGCCTATCAAAGACCTCAGCGTGGCAACATTTTCCTCATAGCAGCTCATTTCCGGCTCAACCCGGTTTGCCACCCAACCAGCCAGCGGCAATCCATCGCGACGAACGGCCTCTGCGGTCAGCAACGCGTGATTGATACACCCCAACTTCATACCCACCACCAGAATCACGGGCGCATTCAGCTCTATCGCCAGGTGGGCCAGCGTCTCACGGGGATTCAGCGGTACGCGCCAGCCACCGGCACCTTCGACAATCACGAAATCGCTCGGCAGCATCATAACGCCGCGGCAAAAGCCCATTAGCCGTGAAGCGTTCAGCTGCTTGCCCTCATGAGCAGCAGCAAGATGGGGCGCAATCGCCTCGCGCAACGCCACAGGATTGATCTGTTCGTAATCCAGATCCTCGGTCATAGCCTGCTGCAGAGCCAGTGCATCTTCATTGCGCCAACCATCGGCCGTCTCTTCACAACCAGCAGCAACCGGCTTAAGCCCGACGGTTCTCTTGTTGAGTTCAGCCGCTTTTGCCAGCAAGCCCGTGGAAATCAGCGTCTTGCCTACTTCAGTGTCTGTGCCGGCGATAAAAAAAGTCTGCTTTGCCACTCAGGCCTCCAAAACCATGTAATACACTTCGTAGGTTGCGGGCAATTTGCCGTTGTCCTGACGAAAAGCCTCATAACTATCCCGCAATTTTTTGATACGTGCCCGGCCTGTCAGGCCATTGCTCTGACCGCTATTGACATTATGGGCACCAAGAGTCTTTAGCTCGTAGGTGAGATCCCTGAGGGCGTCGTATTGCAACACAACATCTTGCGATTGCCACTGTCGAATAGAGAGTCCCGCCTGGGCTATAGCCGCTTCCAGAGACTCACGTCCCACAAATCGGTTGACGTGTACATAGCCATCAACCTGCTCCCATGAGCGACGCAACTCACACAAAGTACGCGGCCCCAAAGTCGCGATGTAAAGTTTGCCCCCGGGGCCAACACTGTATTTAAGCCCCTCAAACAAGGCCGGCAGGTTATGGCACCACTGAATAGCCAGACTGGAGAACACACAGTCCAGACTGTTTTCTGCAAAAGGAAGCGCCTCGGCATCCGCACACAGCCAATGGGCGCGCTGCCGACTGCTGGCAAACTGCAGCATACCCTGAGACAAATCGAGCCCCAATACGTCGAGTCCTCGCTCTTGCAGCGGCCCAACAAAATGTCCGGTCCCGCATCCCAGATCCATGCACAGCCCGGTCATATCTGCGGGCATAAATTCGAGCATATTAGTGCCGATGGAGCGTTGCAGTCCCGCCACACTGTCGTAGGTTGCTGCTGCCTTACCAAACGACAGGGCCACCCGGCGCTTATCGAGATCATCCACGGGGACTGGCATCAGAAAACGATCCAAACGTTCGAGAAGCCAGCCTGGCTGGCTGGCAATCAGTCCGTGGCACGCATCAGGCACCAACTCTACCAATTGATCAGCGCCCGCTAGATTTCGCACATCATCCGCCACATCAGGGGGCACCAACGCATCCAACTGGGCATACAGGTGCAAACCCGGTACTTTCAGAGTGTTAATACCAGCCCGGTTGTCCAACTCGCCCAATAGAGAGAGT
>JALUYN010000106.1 GCA_027012915.1 Cellvibrionaceae bacterium | reverse complement strand
AGAATTTCGGCGTGTTGCAACAGATTATCGCGGGTGTTTTGCATAGTTCAATAACGGCTGTTTGATAGAGGCTGAGGACAAATGGATTAATAGCCAATTATCAGTTAGCCATTATCCAAACACCAGAAAAAACACCTACAGAAGCTGATACACTTCTGAACCACTGATATTTCGAGCACAAACTATGAACACCAGTGTCTACTTACTCTCCCTGTGTCAGGCGCTTCTGACCACGGGAAATATCCTGCTGATCGCCGTTATGGCTTTGATTGGACAACAGCTGGCCCCGAGCAGTGAACTGATTACATTGCCTCTGGCATTGCAATTTACCGGTCTGATGTGTGCCACCATCCCCGCTTCACTGATCATGAGCGTGACCGGTCGCAAGTTGGGTTTTTTCCTCGGTAACGGCATCGGCATCAGTGGTGCTATCGTTTGTGTTGTGGCTTTGCTGCAACACCAATTCGCACTCTTCTGCGTGGGCACATTCCTGCTGGGTGTGGGCATGGGTTTTGGTAACCTCTATCGCTTCGCCGTGGTGGAAACCTGCGAGCCCGGCTTTCAGGCCAAGGCCATTTCCATCGTTATGGCCGGCGGCGTGCTAGCCGCAGTACTCGGCCCCAACCTGGCCATTCAAACTCAGAAACTGGAGCTGGGCGCGCCGTTTGTCGGAGCCTTTTATGGCCTGACGCTGCTCTATAGCCTGGCCCTGGTATTGCTGTTCTTTGTTGATTTCAAAACCAATTCTGAGGAACAACACACGGAGGCGTCCCGACCACTTCTGGAGATTATCCTGCAGCCAAACTACATCACGGCACTGCTCGCCGGCATGGTCAGCTACGCCATTATGAATCTGATTATGAGCGCCACCCCTCTGGCCATGAGCCACCACGGCCATCACTTTTCCGACGCGGCCATCGTGATCCAATGGCATGTGCTGGGTATGTTTGCGCCGGGTTTTTTCACCGGCAACCTGATACAGCGCTGGGGGACCAAGTCCATGATGCTCGGCGGCGCTGTTCTGATGCTTTTGTGCATCGCCATTAACCTGCTGGGACAATCGCTGTGGCACTACCGCATTGCATTGGTGTTGTTGGGGGTAGGCTGGGCATTTATGTTTATCAGCGCCACTACCGCACTGACCACCACCTATAATCCTGCCGAGAAGGCCAAGGCCCAGGCGGCCAATGAATTTGGTGTTTTTGCCTGCGTTGTGGTGTCTTCAATTTGCTCGGGCTGGCTGGTGAGCGTTTGGGGTTGGGAGTTTGTGAATCAGGTGAGCGCGCCCTTTGTATTGCTCGCCTTTGTGATTATCGCTCTGGTTCTACCAAAGCAGAATACAGAGGTAGCAGCCCCCATCAAGTCCAACTAGACTATAGCTTCAAGGACGATAGTGAGTTCGAGCCTAATGAACATTTGTTCTATAGACCGAACATCATTCTTTTCACGTTTTGAAGACGCCAGGACGGGCGATTCGATGAGACAAGCTCCAAACAACGCTGGAAAATCACAACTGATTTCCCTACTGCTCTGCACCTCGCTGGCATGCAGTCTGTGCTTCGCCAGCGCGTTCACCCATGCCTCGGAAATCAACACACTGCGGCTGAGCTGCCTTGCAGACCGTCACTCTCAGGCCGGGCGCTTTCTGGCGCAACTCTACAATCGCGCTCTAGAGCCTCTCGGTTATCGGGTAGAAATGGTCAATGGTGACCCCCAAGAGCTGATTGGTCTGCTGCGGCGTGGCGAGGTCGATGGCACCTGCGCCAGGGATCTCAGATTTTCGGAGCTGACCGGAATCACACATCTCATCCCGCTGGAATACTCTTCCATTACCACTACAATTTACGCCGTTCGGCGCAAGCGTGCAGAGCTATCCGCCGACACTCAGAACCTGAAACTGGGATACCTTCCGGCACTGAAACGCTCGGCCGAGTTGTTTGAAAATCTGAACTACAAGGCCATATTGCCCTACGCATCGACCCAATCTTTGCTGGCGGGGCTTACCATGGGGGAAGTGGACCTCGCAGCACTGCCCGATGGAATGTACGCAAACTATCGACAGCGTCACGAGGCTGATGACCTTACGATTCACGAAGTCATGTTTACCCAACCCGGTTACGCCCACCTCAACCGCAAACATGAACAACTTGTTAAACCACTCAGCCGGCGCCTGGTAACGGTGTCGGCTCAAGGTGAGTCTTACCATGTCAATCTCAATAAATTTGCGCCGCTGAAGAACGCCGAGACCATAGTATTTGGCTGCGCCGCCAAGGCCAACGGTGAAACCCAGCAACGCTTCGAGCTGCTGGCGACCAAGGCGTTTCAGAACATGGGGTACAACTTAAAGGTCGTGCACTTGTCGCGCCTGCGTGAGCGCACTGAATTGGAACAGGGACGAATAGATGGCTCCTGTGCCAAGAGCCGCTACTACGTCGATAATGCCAGCGATAACACAGTACTGGTGGAAGCGCCGCTGACACGCGACAGTATTGATATTTTTTCTGCCAACGCCAGTAAAAAAATCAATAGCATCAGCGACTTCGATCCCAGTGATCGCATTGCGATCGTGCAAAGCACCTATGTAGTCAGGCCAGACGTAGCCCCGCTCACAGACCGCCTGATTGAAGTCAGCAGCATCGAACAAGGGCTCAGCATGCTGGCCGACGGCGAACTGGATTACTTTATTGACTTTAAGTTTGCCGTTATCGAGTACCTGGATCAGATTCCTCTGAAAAAACCCATTTACACCGCCGGACATTTGTCGGACCCCGTGTTCTACCCGGCACTGCATAAAAAGCACGAAGCGCTGGTGCCAGCCCTGACCGCCGAGCTGCGCAAGCTTATCGCAGCCAACGGCCAGCAGGACATGATGGATCACTAAGCGTACTAACAGCCCTTGAAATCCGGCTTGCGTTTTTGCATAAACGCCGTCACACCTTCAACAAAATCTTCCGATGCACAGCATTCCAGTTGGGTATCAGCTTCATGAGCCAACTGCTGGTCCAAACTATTGCTTTCAGAAACCCGAAACGCTTCTTTTAGCTTCGCAATTCCAAAACTTGGCCCGTCCGCCAGCTTCTGTGCCAGCTTGTGAGCTTCTTCCAACAATTGGTCGTCGGGGTAAACTTTCCAAATCAGCCCCAGACGCTCAGCTTCTTGCGCATCAACAGTGTCACCTAAAAGCGCCAGCCCCATAGCCTTGGCGCGCCCGACCAGGCGCGGCAAGAACCAGGTGCTGCCAAGATCTGGAATAATACCCAACTGCGGGATAAACACCTGCTTGAACTTGGCCGACTCCGCAGCGATGTTGATATCTCCGGCTACCGAAAAACCGACACCACCGCCGGCGGCCATACCGTTGATGGCATTCACCACGGGCTTATTCAATTGGGCAAACTTGCTGAGTACCGGATTGAACAGTTCATCCATCATATCTTTTACGACCTTACCAGTAACCGCTCGTGACTCGGGGGATTTATCCAAAGGAATATTGCCGAGGTCGGCACCAGCGCAAAACGCTCGACCACTGCCGGTCACCAATACCGCTTTGATTGCATCATTGCGCTCGCATTCTTCTGCCACCAAGAGCAGATCTCTGAGCATCTGTTCGTTTAAGCTGTTTAGCATGTCCGGGCGGTTTAAGACTACTTTGGCGACGCCGTTGCCGACTTCAAAAATGACTGTTTCAAGCTCCATGGTTCCACCTCTATCACTGTTGTTATATTTCACCCC
>JALUYN010000105.1 GCA_027012915.1 Cellvibrionaceae bacterium | reverse complement strand
GTCTACAGCGCCTTCTCTGCCGCCGCCTTTCCGAATAGCCTCAAATAACTTGGAGGCCCCTTGTGTTGCCCCCTTCCCTGCTGAAAGAAGGTTAGTGTTTTGTCTAGCGTTTTCTATCGCAGCTTGACCAACTAGTGCCCCTCCAACAGTGCCGGCAGCACCGAATAGCACGCCGGCACCAGCGCCGCCTATTCCAACAGAGCCAACGCCTGCGCCTGTAATGATTCCAGCTATCATCGTCGGTAATTTATTTGTTAAAATTACGAGTATGATAGATGCAATCATTACTACGGCCATTTCTTTCACGTTAATTCCTGCACTCATGCTATTTACATAATCATTAACAAATTTCGTACCTATTGAGATGATTAAGATCATCGTCATGAGCTGCGCAGCAACACCCAAAACAGTGCGATAGTAATTAATAGCCATTTCAGATGTCCATCGAGATCCGCCAAAACCGAGGAAGAATATCCCACCATAAGCAAGTACCCAACCAGCAAGGATGAGCATAAGCATATTGATGGCGACTAGTGCTAATACTATGAGAATAATTCCGGCCATTATAAAACCAACAAGACTGTCTAATGGAGATGTTATAGATGATTGATCTGCTATCTTTGCGAAAATAAAAAAACCTATATCGACCACGCCCGATGGTGAAAGGATTCCTATACCGGCTGCTTTACTACCTAATTGAAAAAGTGAGTCAATAATAGATTGAGCGTATTTTGGTCCGTTGATTAATAGCCACCAGAAGAATCCTGTGAAAATTGTAAACTTCACGAACTCTGCAAAAAACTCAGCAATATCTGCTTTGCGTAGCGCCATCATGCCAAATGTCCACACCATCGATATTACTGCCAAGTCCCAAAATAACCGGGTGGCGGCATTCTTCATAGTGGTTTCCCAGCCTTTCACAGCTAGGGAATATTGACCTATTAATTTGCCAAAAATATCTGAGTTGTTGATTGCTGCATTCGCATCGATGTCGAATAACATCAGAAGAATGAATAGTATGGCGCAGAATTTAAGATGTTTTATATTCACTGGAACTGTTTTCATATGACAGTTATTGCCCATAATTCATTTACCAGCAAAAGGTTTTCCGACATCGCTGGGTTTCCAACCTTTTCCGGTACTTGGTACGAACTTCCCGCTTCGCCAGGAATTACTAGCAGCCGCTTGACACTTCAACTGAAACCGTTCACGGGTGTTCTGATCCTGAATCTTAGCGATAGTCCCCACCGTGCAATTTTGTTCATTTACCGCTGGCATAGCAGCTATGGATTTGTTTTGACTATCTGACTCAGGCGAGCACGCACTAATCAGAATTAATCCCGCCACACTTATTACCAAAACAGTAATTTCTTTGACCAACATTTTTCGTTCCTCAATAGGTGGAATTTCTTCCGATCTATTTCCTTGAAAAGGCCTTACCCACATCGCTGGGTTTCCAGCCTTTTCCGGTACTTGGTACATATTTGCCAGCACGCCAAGCCTTACTAGCAGCGGTCTGTTGAGCTGCCCTGTCGACCTCTGCTTCATTCTTGGTTGCCAGTGCATTCTGTTGCGCTATCAGTAATGCATGTATCTGCATGAGCTGACTTGTCTGCTGTGACGCGAACTGATTTGCGTACTGGATGGCCTCGAGGCGCCCTTGCGCTCCCTGGGCACTTCTCTGCAACTCAGACAACTTGCTCGCATCACTGTTGAGTGATGCCTGCTGTTTTTCCAGGCCCCGAAACATCGCATCATTCGCGCGTTTTTGCGCCTCGGAGGCGCGTTGTCGGTTTTCCAGCAATGCGGCACGTTCCTTATCACTACAACCACCTGCGGAGAAACAAGGCGAGCTTTGGTATTGACGCAGATCCTTGTACCTGGCGAGGTACTTGTCCAGGCTACCGGCCTGCTGCTTGTAATAGTTCAGAGTATTAATAGCACCATCTAGCTGCTTCATCGTGGCTTGCGCTTTACTCCACACAAAGGATGCTGGAGCAAGCGAGTTTTTCAGCTGATCCTCATATTGCTGAAGCTGTGACTGATACTGCTGAACCAGCGTAAGCGTCTGAGAAACATTTTCGATAGCGGTCAGGACATTCTGAGTAAGGTTCCCAGCATCAACAACCGGAATACCTGCTTGAGCAGGCAGGGTCAGTGTGCCGATTGCCAGGCTAAAAACAAAACCGATGAAAGCAGTTTTAGCTGCTAAAATTTGTTGTTTCATTCTGTCTCTCCTTGGCGTCAGTAATCAAACGCCCGGTAGGGTGTTGGAAAAACCATGTCCTTTGTCACAATGACATTGAACCGAAAACCTGGCCGTATTTCCAGCGTCGGTGAGATATTTAGGTTGGCCGCTATCAACTGTGCTGCGACCTGGCCTAACTGTGTGCCGAGTGACTGGCTGAGTGTCTGGCTGGTCGATATTCGGTCACTGCCTGTACTCGCTCTGTCTTGACTCAATGACACGCCAGCGGTAATACCCGACATCAGGAAGGCTGACCCAAACAACCGCACATAATGATTATTTACCTGGTCCTTGAACCCTGCGAACCCAGCGCTATCAGCGCCAGGCATGGTATCAATATCCAGCGTCTTACCGTCCGGAAAAATAATACGCTGCCAAGCAACGAGGACCCGTGACTGTCCAATGGCTACATCGCTCTTGTAGGTCCCCACCAGGCGAGCACCCTGAGGGATCAGGAGATAGCGCCCCGTCGCTGTGTCATAGACATTTTGAGCCACCTGCCCAACGATCTGGCCCGCCAGATCCGAGTTAATGCCCGAAATCATTGTCGCCGGGACGACAAACCCAGTACGGAGTTCAAACGGCGAGGCTGGCGACTCAATACTGGCGTTCAACGTGAAACGGTTTTTGTCTGTAGATCCTCCGAATTGGCCTGTGTCTCCATCGGTATCAACATCATTTGCGGCTAAACGAGTGGGCGCAGGTGCGCCTGCGCCTCCCAGGGTGTTTCCACCACCAGTCTTCGTCTGTTGACGAATCTGAGCCAACTTTGCCTGATACGCTGCTGATGGGTCGACGGAGCGCAGGGACGCTAACTGCCGACGTACCGCCGCTAAACGTGCTGCGACACTACTGCCAGCCGGCAGCGCCGGCGCAGCAGGTCCGCCGGAGGATGCAATGCTGCCGCCGGCGGTTGACACAGGAACATTGGTTTTGGCTCTGACAGCGTTTTCAAACATTTGCTGTTTAACCCTGCGCAGTCGCTTGGCGTTTTCTTCATCATCAGATTGTAGGTCATCAGGAAGATCCAACTGAGGGTTCGCAGCAGTTACAGTCGTTGGATTCACCGCAGTATTCATAGCTGTTGAATCTACAGTACCTGCGTTGCTAGCCTGTGCTGGCCCTGTTATAGGTGCTGTCTGGTCTGGGGCCACAGAGACGTCAGCTGGTATCTCCGGTGGTGCTGCGGGTGCGATTATCCCGTCTGTATGACCTGCCGTGATTGAATCGGCAAACATCGCAGTCTTGCCGGCGATCTCTTTTTCTGCCTCTACAGGTGCGTTCTGTTGGGCTGAACGATCCGCTGCGACCATCATCATCACCAGCAGGAAAGAACCCACTACACCGCCCAGGATATAAAGCGGGACACGATTGACTCGGCGTACGCCTGTTCGAACTGTACCTGGTGATGCCGCTGGCGCCATTTCGTCGATTTCTGCCATAGCGTCTACTCCCTCCGAACCCAATAGCCTGCTGGCGATACTGTTTCGCTGTCAGCGAAATATGGCC
>JALUYN010000104.1 GCA_027012915.1 Cellvibrionaceae bacterium | reverse complement strand
ACCTTTCATAATTTCAGGATCGAGCGCTGCGGCCAAAGGCACGCCTTTGGGATCCAACACCAGACACTTCTGATCCAGCTCGGTATCGGTAATCACTGCTGCTACAGTCACCTCGGAGCCGGTACCGGCAGTAGTAGGGATCGCATACAGCGGCAGCGCCGGTTTGCGAGCCTTGAACTTACCTTCCAACTGCTTGGGAGCTTTATCGTTACCGGCCGCCAGGGCAATAACTTTTGCCGCATCGATGGAAGAGCCACCGCCCACTGCCAACAGGCTATCAGCACGCTCCTGTTTCAGAGCCGCAAGACCGGCATCAACCACTTTAAATGAAGGATCCGGCTCGACCCCGTCGAAAATGGCAACCTCGACACCCTGTTCTTCCAGACGAGCCTTGATGGGATCGATAAGCCCCAACTCAACCAGAATTTTGTCGGTCACCACCAAAACCTTCTTGGCACCCAACTGCGCCATGGAATCCGCCAATTGCAATGACGAGCCCGGGCCACTGAAAACCGTCGGTTTGTTTTCAGGCAGCAGCATCACCAACAACCGGGTAAATACCATCACCAGTTTGTAAAAAAGTACTTTCAATTGAAACATTCAGTCTCTCCTAACACTCTTATTTATTGAACCCAACCTTCTTAGACTCGGTTTCATGAAACGTTGACTCATGAAACATCGATCCATGAACTTCTGCCCTTGAAATTCTGCCCGGTAAAACCAAGTCGCAGAATTTGCGTATTACTGCTGTGATATCATCACGCCAACAATCTCAGGACTAAAAACCATGACCGATACTCCCACGACCGATAGTCAGACTATTGATCCTGGCCACAACGAATCCGCTTTAATTATCATTGCCCATGGCAGTCGCCTCGCCAGTGCCAATGAAGAATTTTTTGAGCTGGTCAGCACCGTAGCCAACACCACTGAAGGCTTCGGCCAGGTACTGCCGGCATTTCTGGAGGCCGCGCCCCCTACTCTGTTGCAGGCCTGTCAAACCGCCGTAGATGCCGGCGCCAGACAAATTGCAATTTACCCGCTGTTTTTTAATAACGGCCGCCATGTCGGTAAAGACATTCCAGCGTTGGTTGCCGAAGCGATGGACCACTTTCCCAATATCGACTTCGAACTGCGCGATTACTTTGGAAGCAATCCGCAACTGGCTCGCACAGTGATCGAGCACCTCAAGAGCAGCTGACCCTCATACCGCATAGCGGCGGTACTCGGAGGGTGAGCAGCCCTCTTGCAGTTTAAAAAACCGCGAAAAAGCGCTTAACTCGGAATACCCCAGATAAGACGCCAGTGTCGTCAGGGAAATCCGGGTTTCACGCAAGTACTGCCGCGCCAGATCCAGGCGAATACTGCGCAACAGTTCGTTGAAGCTGGTGTTCTCATCCTGCAGGCGCCGCTGCAGTGTTCGCTTGTTGAGCAACAACAACTCCGCTACACGGCTCTCGGAACACTCCCCCGATGGCAGCAGCGAATGAATCAAATATCCCACAGTACTGGCGTTGGTCTCTCTAGCCTGCATTTCCTCTTGCAAGCGCTCGATATAGTGCATCAAGTAGATACTCTTGATTTTGTCCGCCTTGGGCTGTGGGGTGTTCAGCTCGTCCTCTTTAAATTCAACGCCATAGACTTCCTGATCAAAGTACAACGGGCAGCGAAAAATAGTCTCGTATAACGTCAGGTTCTTTGGCCTTTTGTGAATAAAGTAGACGCCCTTGGGGGTCCACTGTTCACCCAGCGTTGAACGCGCAACATTCAAAGAAAAACCCATGGCAAAATCGCATATCTGCGGATCGCGAGTATAACCGGGAGCCACATCATCGTAGGTTAGTAGGACCTTGCCGTTGTATTGCTGCAGTTCCGCGACCGCACTGGAATTATGCAATCTCAAAAAACGGGACATCACCTGAATACTGTCCTGAATAGAAGCGCAGGCTTCCGCAAGTTCTCCTATCGGCCCCAGCATGGTGACTTTCTGTCGTGTCGATAACAACAATCCAAAATCACTACGGCCCGTCAGCTCAGCGGCCAGTCGCAAGCAATGAATAAATTGCCCCGAGGGAATCAGATTCTCGTTAACCTGCAGTAACGACTCGTCAAGCTGAGCTTCGCGAAACACATCTGCCGGATCAACACCCAACTCTCTCACGAGATCAGCAAAGCCTTCAAAAGCACCTGTGCGAATCAACGTGTACATAAAAAGTCAGTCTCTGCAGGCGGAGCCAAGGCTCCGCTATCGCTCTGGGCTATCTTGACTTGTATTTTGTCAAAAAGTTGAACACAACTGTGGCGAATTTTCCGTACGGAGGTGCAAAGAATTTCAAGAACGAGAAGTTGGCCTGATAGAACACCGGACGCATCTTTGAAAATGAGGTAAAGCCTTCATAGCCGTGATAGTGCCCCATGCCGCTCGGGCCGACACCACCAAAAGGCATATCGTGCTGGGCTACGTGCATCAGAGCATCATTGACGGATACACCACCGGACATGATGCGATCAATATACATATCCGAGAGCTTTTTGTTATTGGTGAATGCGTACATGGCCAGCGGATGATCTCGCTCAGAAACATACTGCACCACTTCATTAGAGTTGCGATAGGTACGCAGGCCGATAATCGGTCCAAAAGTTTCGCGGTTAGAGATGGTCATATCCTCGGTCATGTCCGTAATCAGCGTTAGAGGAAACTTACGCGTAGCCTCGTTAATCTCCTGATCACAGAGATTGATCACGGTCGCGCCTTTGGCTCTTGCATCTTCAACCGTATCGGACAGTCGCTTCACAGATCGATCATCGATAATCGACGTATAATCGACACTCGCAATATCCGGCACGTGCTTGCTCACCCAGGCTTTTGCAGCATCAATAAAGGCACTCTTTTGACTCTCATGAACAAATACGTAATCGATATTCACGCAGATCTGACCAGCATTGAACTGCTTTACGAACATAATGCGCTCAACTGCTTTTTCCAGAGAGTAATCAGGATCAATAATCGCTGGAGCCTTGCCGCCCAATTCCAGAATCACAGGAGTCAGATTCTTGGCCGCCGAGGCCATAACAGCGCGACCGGTTTGACCGGACCCGGTAAAGAAAATCAGGTCGAATGGAATCTGGGAAAACTCAATCCCTACACCGCCGGTCTCTTCGAAGAAGGCCAGCTTTTCTTCAGCAAAGTACTTGCCGCGCACTTCTATAAGCAGTCGACTTAGAGCGACAGAATTTTCCGACATTTTTACCATCGCGCGGTTGCCCGCAGCCAGCGCTGCCACCAATGGACCGAAGCTCAACTGCACAGGAAAGTTCCAGGGCACAATAATGCCAACCACACCCAGAGGCTGAGGAATGACTCGGTTCTTTGCACCGAAAAACATAGAGTGGTCAACATGCCGTTTCTGGACTTTCATCCACTTTTTCAGATGTTTGATAGTGCTATCGATACTGTCCAGCGTGGCGATAAATTCTGCGAACAAACTTTCGTGCACCGAGCGGTTGCCATAATCCTGAGAAATCGCAGCGATAATGCCTTCTTTGTTGTCTACCAGCATTCTCTTTAAGGATCTCAAATCCTCCACACGCTCTTTGTAGACCGCAGTCGGATTGGCCAGGTGGGCGCTACGCTGCTTTTGAAAGGTGGCATTGAGCATCTCAGCCACTTCGGGTTGCATATTCTCATTGACGGCATTCATAGGGACGACCTTTGATTCTCTCTCTGCAGTGCATAGCTGCATGGGTTTATTTAGACGATCAAGAATA
>JALUYN010000103.1 GCA_027012915.1 Cellvibrionaceae bacterium | reverse complement strand
TGATTTTGAGCGCCTGGACATTTGCCGTGGCAATTTTCAGTCGTGGTATGCCGCTGGAAATGGTATCTCGAGTATTGTCGGTCATGGGAATGATTGCTGTGGGCTTCTGTTCCTTTGTGCTGCTGACTTCCAATCCTTTTGATCGCAATTTTCCCAACGTACCTCGTGAAGGTGGTGACCTGAACCCGCTGCTGCAGGATCCTGGGCTGATTATTCATCCGCCGATGCTGTATATGGGCTATGTCGGGTTCTCAGTGGTATTTGCGTTTGCCATTGCGGCCTTGCTCTCAGGCCGTCTCGATAGCGCCTGGGCTCGTTGGTCGCGCCCTTGGACTACCGTCGCTTGGAGCTTTCTGACTTTGGGTATCGCTCTCGGCAGTTGGTGGGCCTACTATGAGCTGGGCTGGGGAGGCTGGTGGTTCTGGGATCCAGTGGAAAATGCTTCGTTTATGCCCTGGCTGGTTGGCACGGCTTTGATTCATTCGCTGGCGGTATCCGAAAAGCGCGGTGCCTTTAAGAGCTGGACACTGTTGTTGGCGATCTTTGCCTTTTCCCTAAGCTTGTTGGGGACCTTTTTGGTACGCTCCGGCGTACTTACTTCGGTACATGCCTTTGCCGCTGATCCGGAGCGTGGTGTGTTTATCCTGGGCTTTCTGGGTGTGGTTGTCGGTGGATCTTTGACGCTCTATGCATTGAAGGTTCCTGAGGTTAAATCCATCGCCCGTTTTGAGTGGCTGTCTCGTGAGGCATTTCTTCTCAGCAATAATGTGGTTTTGGTGGTTGCAACCGGAACCGTGTTATTGGGTACCTTGTACCCGTTGATTGCCGATGCTCTGAACTGGGGCAAAATTTCGGTAGGGCCTCCGTATTTTAATTTCTTTTTTGTGCCGCTAATGTGCGTTCTGTGTTTGCTCCTGGGTGTGGGGGCGATTCTGAACTGGAAACGTATGTCCATGTCGGTAGTCGCCCGCTGGTTGGCGGTGCCGGGGGTATTGTCGCTGTTACTGGGCGGCTTGTTGCCACTCAGCCTGGGCGAGAGTTATTCCATTGGTGCCGCCATTACCATTGCGCTGGGTAGCTGGGTGATTCTGGCGTCTGTGGTCGATGTTCTGTATCGGGCACGCAATGCCAGCAATCTATGGCAGGGTATGCGCCGCTTGAAGATCAGCTTTTACGGCATGATTCTGGCTCATATCGGTGTGGCCTTTAGTGTGCTTGGTGTGGGACTGAACACTGTCTACAGCGATCAAAGAGACTTGCGTATGGCTCCCGGACAAACCCTGGAGCAGGGTGGCTACGAGTATCGTTTTGAGGGCACAGAGAAGGTTGAAGGTCCCAATTACGTTTCTGACAAAGGAACTATCGTAATTCTGGAGAATGGCGAGTTATACACAACCTTGCACCCGGAAAAACGGCGTTATCTCTCAGGCGGTTCAATTATGACGGAAGCGGGTATTGATGCCAGCTTCTGGCGTGATCTCTACGTGGCCCTGGGCGAGCGTTTGAAAGACGATGCCTGGGCTGTGCGCCTGCATTACAAGCCGTTTGTGCGTTGGATCTGGTTGGGTTCCATCTTTATGGCTCTCGGTGGTTTGATGGCCATTCTGGATAAGCGCTATCGTGCGGTGAAGCTTCAAAGACGCGAAGCGTCCGTAGCTGCAGGTGCGGAACTGGCTTGAGTACACCTACCGGATAACGATAAGGTTAGATAAATGTCTCGAATTAAACTGTTTATTCCCCTGATTATCTTTGCAGTGTTGGCGGGTTTTTTCTGGCGCGGCCTGAGTCTGGATCCAACCCATATGCCGTCTGCGTTGATTGATCGTCCCATGCCCGTGTTTCAACTGGGCACGGTGATGGATCCGGAAAACAAGGTTACGGTCGACGCTCTTAAAGGTAGACCGGCGTTGCTGAATGTGTGGGCTACCTGGTGCGTGTCCTGCAAAGTCGAACACCCGTATTTAAATCGTCTGGCTGAGCAGGGCGTGCCGATTTTTGGTGTGAATTACAAGGACGATACGGTTGCCGCCCAAGCGTGGTTGAAGAAACTGGGTAACCCCTATGTACTCAGCGTTATCGATCAGGATGGCCGCTTGGGCATTGATTTGGGTGTATTTGGCGCGCCGGAAACCTATGTGCTAGATGGCAATGGAGTAATTCGTTACAAGCATGTTGGTGTGGTAGACGATCGCGTTTGGTCTGAAACTCTTCAGCCAATTATGGCGAATCTGTAGGACTTAATATTCCACCTTTTGTAAAAGCTGCTCGGGCTCGGGCAGCTTCATATATTTGAAAACAAACCGTCATTCACGGTTGTTAATGTGACTCCACTTTCTTTTCCCTGTCCAAGAACAAAGGAGTCAGTTCATGAAGCGCGTTTTATTGTCCGCAGCGGTCGCCGCTGCTATTTCTGTACCCGCTCTAGCCGCCCCGAAAGTTAACGACGAAGCCTCGCTAATGCAGGCTATTGCCGAAGCAAACAACAATTCCGAGAAAAGTCGTATTGTGTTCCGTCGAGGCGCTCATATTCAGCTGTCTGCGCCGGTGATTTATACCGGCAGTCAGCCTCTGACATTGATTGGCAATGGCGCTATTGTCGATGGAACCTATGCCGGTAGTTTCGAGTTGGATGAAGATCTGACTGCGGTCACCGAGGAAGGTACCTTGGTATTCAATACCGCGGGTGATCTGACGATCAAAAACCTGTCGATTACCAATAGCGCTACCCGTGGTCTGGTGGTCAATATTCCGGAAAACGCAGAAGGTCATGACATGACTGTGCGTCTTCACAAGGTATCTGTGACGGACTCTGCATTGTACGGAGTGCACATTGACGATAACGCTGATGAATTTGATGATGGCACAGCTGGGTCGGATATTGGTGTAGAGCTGATTATTCGCAACTCCGAGTTTACCGGGAATGGGACTGGCGCCATCGATTTTGATGGTGTTCGTGTCGATGAACGTGGTCTGGGTGATATCCACGCCGAGATCATCAATACCCACATTGATGGCAATGGCGGTGATGGAATCGAGTTGGATGAAGGTGGCGACGGCGATGTCGATGCCACCATGATTAACGTCACTTTAAATGGCAATGGTTTCTACAACGAAGAAGATCTGGACGATGGTTTCGATATTGATGAGGCCGACGCCGGCGATCTCGAAGTGACCCTGATCAAGGTTCAGATAAACGACAATATGGACGAAGGCTTGGACTTTGACGAGGCCGGTGAAGGCGATCTGAACATGATGCTGCGTCGTGTTGACGCCAGCAATAACAAGGATGAGGCCATAAAAGCCGACGAAGAAGATGCCGGTGATCTGGAAGCGACTTTGAAAAAGGTTGTTGTCAATAACAGTGGTGACGACGGCATACAGCTGACTGAGCTGGGTGACGGAGAAATTGATGCCAAGTTCAACAAAGTGATTTCAGTAAACAATGCCAAATACGGCATCAAGGCAGAGCAGTGGGTGGTTGAAGATGAACCTACTCCGGCAGAAACGGCGGGTACCATCAAGTCACGCCACGTCTATCTCGATGGCAACGAAAAGGGTGATGAGTTGAAAGTTAACAACGTGGTTGTTAACTGATTGTAACTCTCATTTTTTGCTCCCGCGCTAGAAGAATAGCCCCAGTACAACAAGCGTCGTCCCCGCGCAAGCGCACTACTGTCCGGGGAAATTTAAAGAGGCAATGCATATTGCCTCCGTTCTATTTCCTGTCGCTGTTCTCGACGCCATCGCCGTCGTTTACGTTGATATTCGGTGTCCAA
>JALUYN010000102.1 GCA_027012915.1 Cellvibrionaceae bacterium | reverse complement strand
CCTCACAAGGACCTGATCAAGCAGCTGGAAAACGAAGCCTTCTACTCTCACATCATCACCCTGAACATCGGTGACAAGAGCGAAGACGTTATCCTGAAAGATCTGCAGCGTCACCCTGCCAAGGCTCTGATTATGCACGCCGACTTCCTGCGCGTTTCCAAGACCAAGAAACTGCACACCAAGGTGCCTCTGCATTTCATTAACGAAGACACCTCCACTGGCGTTAAAATGCAGGGCGGTAAGGTTTCTCACAACATGACCGAACTGGACATCAGCTGTCTGCCAGCGGATCTGCCTGAGTTTATCGAAGTGGATCTGGCCGAAGTTGAAGTAGGTCAAACCGTTCACATCTCCGACCTGAATCTGCCAAAAGGCGTTGAGTCCGTTGAGCTGTCTCACGGTGCTGACCACGATCACGCTGTTGCTGCCATCACCAAGCCTAAGGGCTCTGCTGCTGATGATGAAGAAGCTCCAGCGAGCGAAGGCGACGCGGAAGAGTAATCTACCCTTTTGCAACGCACGCGAAACGGCCGGCAAGTTTAACTTCCCGGCCGTTTTTTTGACTTCGAACTATCGATTTACTTTTCAAATAACACAATGAATACGCCCATCAAGCTGATTGTAGGCCTGGGAAACCCCGGCACAGAATACCAACGCACCCGCCACAATGCCGGCGAGGACTTTGTACGCGAAGTTGCCGCCGCCTACGACGCCAATCTGGCACCCGAGAAAAAGTACTTCGGCTTTTACGGCAAGGCTCTGATCGACAACCGCCCCGTACACTTGCTGATACCTACCACTTTTATGAATCGCAGCGGGCAATCGGTGGGAGCACTGGCCAATTTCTTCAAAATTGATCCTGAAGCCATTCTGGTAGCCCACGACGAGCTGGACCTCGCCCCAGGTGTTGCCCGCTTCAAAATCGGCGGCGGCCACGGCGGCCACAATGGCTTGCGTGATATTATTTCCAGCCTTGGCAATAGCAAAAACTTTGCCCGACTGCGCCTGGGCATTGGCCATCCAGGTAACGCCAAACAGGTATCCAGCTTCGTGTTGAAGAAAGCCCCGTTGGCCGAGCAACAGGCTATCGATGACAGTATTCACAACGCACTAAGACACCTGCCGCTGGCGGTAAAAGGTGAATGGAATGCGGCTATGAAAGAGCTGCATACTCAGTAGCTCTTCTGCTCTCAAACATCGTCATTCCAACCGTACTGCCATTCCACCCCCACCGTCATTCCTGCGAAAGCAGTAATCTTTTGAAGCCTGCTGCCAACGTGAGGAGATCCCGGCTTCCGCCGGGATGATGGCGTACAGGAATAACGAAGCAAAGGGGTGAGGAGAGCATTCGAGCAGCACCCAACTATTCTGTTTTATTGATCAAAAAAATCAATTTAATTAAATTTATTAAACAACATATTTCCAACTATACTGTTTCCAACTTAAGCAAATACCTCACAGGAGACAGTACCATGTTAGAAAATCGCGAAGGCCAACGAGTACCCAACGTAACTTTCCCAACTCGCCAGGGCAATGACTGGGTCAATGTCACCACCGACGATCTGTTCGCAGGCAAGAAAGTGATTGTGTTTGCTCTGCCCGGCGCATTCACCCCGACCTGCTCCTCTACCCACTTGCCTCGCTATAACGAGCTGGCAGGTGTATTCGCCAAAGAAGGCGTCGACAGCATTATCTGTCTGTCTGTAAACGACACTTTCGTAATGAATGCATGGAAAGAAGATCAGGACGCAGAGAACATCACCTTCCTGCCCGATGGCAACGGTGACTTCAGTCGCGGTATGGGCATGCTGGTCGAAAAGAACGACCTGGGCTTCGGCCAACGCTCCTGGCGCTACTCCATGCTGGTTAACGACGGCGTGATCGAGAAACAGTTCATCGAGCCCAATGTGCCTGGCGACCCCTTCCAGGTATCTGACGCAGACACCATGTTGAACTACATCAACGCCAACGCCGAACTGCCGCCGCGCATTTCCGTAATTACCAAGCCCGGCTGCCCACACTGCACCCGCGCCAAGGAAACCCTGGAAAGCAACGACATGCGCTACGAGGTAATCGAACTGGGCAGCCACGGTGTCAGCTACAGCTCACTGGCCGCCATCAGCGGCGCTGGTACGACCCCACAGGTATTTGTCGACGGTAAATGCATCGGCGGTGCCGACGAGCTTGAGGCCTGGGTCAAAGGCTAAGCACAGCAAAACGGCTAACCTCTCTTAATACTCCCCTTAGGGCCAAAGTAACACCATTACTTTGGCCCCTTTTTCTTGTAAAATCGCCCGTCACCAATACCGTCATTACGAGGCACGGAGTGCCGCGGCAACCTCTCGACCCGCTCAACCAGATTGCTTCGCTACACTCGCAATGACGATTATTTCAACATTTCCTTAAAGAGACACACCATGGGCTTTAATTGCGGCATCGTCGGCCTTCCCAACGTTGGCAAATCCACTCTGTTTAATGCACTGACCAAGGCCGGTATCGGCGCAGAGAACTTCCCTTTCTGCACCATTGAGCCCAATGCCGGAGTGGTTCCCGTACCGGATCCGCGTCAGGATAAACTGGCCGAAATCGTCAAGCCGGAAAAAACTATCGCCACCACCATGGAGTTTGTGGATATTGCCGGTCTGGTAGCGGGCGCCTCCAAAGGCGAGGGCCTGGGCAACAAGTTTCTCGCCAATATTCGCGAAACCGACGCCATTGCTCACGTAGTGCGCTGTTTTGACGACGCCAACGTGGTTCACGTAGAGGGCAAGATCAACCCCGCGGCCGATATCGACGTGATCAACACCGAGCTGGCACTGGCCGACCTGGAGACCTGCGAGAAAGCCCTGCAGCGCTTTACCAAAGCGGCCAAAGGCCAGGACAAAGACGCCATCAAAATGAAGGCGCTGATGGAGAAAATCCTGCCACACCTGAACGAAGCTCAGCCGCTGCGCAGTTTTGAACTCAGTGAAGACGAACTGAAGCAGCTGAAAGAACTGTCCCTGCTGACCCTGAAGCCGACCATGTACATTGCCAACGTCGATGAAGATGGCTTTGAAGACAACGAGCACCTGGAAGTCGTAAAAGGCATTGCCGCCAACGAAAATGCCGTGGTTGTGCCCATTTGCAACAAGCTGGAAGCTGAAATTGCCGAACTGGACGACGATGAAAAAGCCGAATTCCTGGCCGACCTTGGCATGGAAGAGCCGGGCCTGAACCGCGTCATCCGCTCCGGTTACGAGCTGCTTAACCTGCACACCTACTTTACCGCTGGAGTTAAAGAAGTTCGCGCCTGGACAATCCCCATTGGCGCCACAGCTCCGCAAGCCGCCGGTAAAATCCACACCGATTTCGAGAAAGGCTTTATCCGCGCAGAAGTCATCAGCTACGATGATTTTGTCGAGCACAACGGTGAAAACGGCGCCAAAGACGCGGGCAAATGGCGCCTGGAAGGTAAAGACTATATTGTCGCCGACGGTGACGTGATTCACTTCCGCTTTAACGTCTAATCACACAACGTCAATACCTTCATTCCCGCGAAAGCGGGTATGACGCGGATAAATCGAGCAAGCACAAAAAAGGCCGACAATTTGTCGGCCTTTTTTGGGTTTTCGCTGTTAGTTCAACTTAGAACTTGTAGCCAACCATTACAGAGTAAACCAGTGGATCTACTTCTACATCAGCAGTGATTTTTGCACCGCCGTCAAACTTCACTTCAGCTTCGGTATCGATATCGATCCAGCGAACAGAGGCATTTACCAGCCACTTTTCATCGATTTGGTAG
>JALUYN010000101.1 GCA_027012915.1 Cellvibrionaceae bacterium | reverse complement strand
CACCGCTCTCTAGCCACGAGTGCTTGATCAGGCCAAGCAGACGTTGGTCATCCTTGGCTCGTGCCGACTTCGGTTCAGCCAGCCAGGCGTAGTAACCGCTGGCATGTACTTTCAGGGTCAGGCAAAGCCGGCGAACGGAATAGTCTGCGGATAGCTGACTGATGAGGGCGTACTTCAGCCGCACTCCTTGGCAAAGTACGCGGCGGCCTTTTTTAGGGTGTCTCGCTCTTCGGTCACGCGCTTGAGTTCGGCACGTAGACGACGCAGCTCAGCTTGCTGGTCGTCTTCTTGCACGCGTTGCTTTTCAGGTTTGCTGTAGCGCTTAACCCAGGCATACAGGCTGTGGGTCGACATGCCCAAACGAGCAGCTACCTCAGCCACCGGTATACCTCGTTCGGTCACCTGCCTGACTGCTTCGATTTTGAATTCGTCGGGATAACGCGGATTGCTCATGGCACCTCCTAGTGGGCCGTATTATGAGGCCAGGAGGTGTCTACGAAACTAGGGGCGATTCAAATGCATGAGGCGCGCTGCTAAAAGTTGAGTTGCGTAAGCGGGCTAAACTTCAGACAGTGGCGGTAGCAAGCCTGCGGGATCGCAGCCAAGAACTTTCGCAATACGGTACAGCTTCTCGATCGTGAGGTTGACTTCTCCTCTTTCGATTCGCCCAACGTAACTACGATCAAGATTGCTGGTTAGCGCCAAGACGTCTTGGGAGATGCCACACTTCCTTCTTTCTTCGCGGATGCGGTGCCCTAGCGATATCGCCAACGTTTCCATGACCATCTCAACTCAGCTTGAGATGGTACTATCGTGGGTTTGCGGACTCTGAGGCCACGGACTATAATCCGCATTTTGCGCTTCTCTTCCCTGGTACCTACATGAAATCGGCCGCGTTTACTTTTGACAGGCGCCTTCACGACTTACTCCAAGACCCAGGCCTCGCTAAGTTCACAACTGCAGAGTTGCGCGATGCATATGCTGCAAGCCTAGACAGCGAAAGTTTCCGCCTTGCAGATCTCCGTCTTTACGTTTACGAGCAGATCCGCAGGCTCGTGCGCGTAGGGTGGGTTACCACTGATGGTGAGCGCCGCTCAAGAGGGCAGCGCTATCAAGTGCTGAGCGCGCCACAGCATCTGCAAGTTGAGCTGGTAACCGGCAGCTTCGAGAGTAGCCTTGCTGATGCGCCTGAAGTCAGGAAAGAGGCTCTTGCAGGCACGGCAGTCAAAGTTGCCGCGAACCGCTCTGATCAAGACCTAGACAGGCTGCATAAAGAGACTCGCATGGACTTTTTGTCCTCCATGGGCGAGGCAGAATGTTTCAAAAAGCTCCTGAAGGAAATGCCTCATCTCCACCACTTGCTTGAGAGCCAATATATGGAAGCTAGAGACCGCAGCTCACGCTTGCTTGGTCATCTTCGCGCCATCGAGAAGACGCTCAAGACCTTAGCCAGGCCGTGATGAGCGAAGGACTTCGTCTTTGGCAGCGCCGTTGCATATCTCAAGCGATAAAGCGCTATGCACTTTCCCCGCACTTTTTTTGTCAGGCGACACCTGGCGCAGGCAAGACTCGCATGGCAGCTGAACTGGCGAAGCGGCTGGTCGACGAAGACCAGATAGATCTAGTCTTATGTTTCGCGCCCTCGTGCCAAGTAGTCGAAGGCTTTCGGACAACTTTTTCTTCTGTCCTTGGCCGGCGCCTCGATGGGCGTATAGGTGCAATTGGGAGCGCGTACACTTACCAAGCAATGGAGTTTCGCGACCACGACTTTTGGCAACTTTTTTCTGATTATCGAGTGCTCGCGGTTTTCGATGAGATCCATCACTGCGCGGGAAGTGATCCTTCCTTTAGTAATGCTTGGGGGCTTCAAATACTGTGTAGGATTCAGGACCGCGCTAGATTCACCTTGGCGCTGTCGGGCACCCCTTGGCGCACTGACGATAAGGGCATCGCACTTGCTCGTTACTCGACGCCGGACGGGCAATTGATCTGTGACTATCGATACTCGCTGAGAGAGGCAATTGCCGATGGCGTATGCAGAAGCCCTCGCATTGTGCTGCTCGACAACAGCGAGGTGACGCTGGAGGAGGCGCAAGGGCCAAGTAGTTCCTCCAGGCTGTTCAGCAGCGTAGAAAGCCTCCTGAGCGGATCCCGCGTTACATACGAGGCATTGGTGCGTCACGAGGAAATTATTGAGCGCGTTCTTGATCTCGGCTGCAGGCAGCTTGATGAGCTGCGCCAGGTAAGAGCCGACGCTGCGGGTTTAGTCGTTGCGACTGACATTGAGCACGCGGAACATATTGCTCGCTCTCTTCACGCCCGGGGCGAGACGTATAGCGTAGTCACAAATAAGACCCCGAATGCGCAGCAGGCCATCAACCGCTTCCGAACCAGTAGCAGCCGATGGATCGTAGCTGTCGGCATGATTAGTGAAGGTACTGACATCCCCCGGCTGCAGGTATGCTGCTATCTCAGTCGCATTCGCACCGAGTTACACTACCGTCAAGTACTGGGGCGGGTTTTGCGACGTTCTGGCGGGCGAGATGGGCTGGCGTGGTTGTTTATGCTGGCCGAGGAAAAACTGCGGGGGTTCGCTGAGCGTATTTCTGACGACCTGCCGGAGGACCTAGCTGTGCTAAGGGAGTTGCCGATGGCTGCATTGGAGGCCGGTGTTACCTTTGATTCTCTGGAGGGGGGGGTGGATGGTGTCGATGATGCTACAGGTCGAGGTGAGACCAGAGCAGATGACGAGGCTGATCTGGAATCCCATCACTGCCTATCGCTGGCTGCGAATGTTATTGAGCCGACATTCAAAGTTAGTTTCTCCCAGCAGTATAGACAGCAGCTACTGGCCTGCTTTTGATTGCTGGCAGGGATCTCCAGATTATTCAATGTGGGCGATGCATGTCGGCAATGTGGTGTCCGCTTCCACGCCTGCCAATGAGATGAACGGAGGTGGTCGCCGTGAGCCTTCGCTATGAGCGAACCCTGAGCATTTTGGAGACCGAGACCTTTCTGCGCGAAATCAGCCGAAATTCCGAGTTACCAGTGCACATCCGAAATCATGCGAAAGACCTGCTTAGGCATTACCCGTCCGCCGATCAGATCTTTTCGCTCGGGCGTTTAGAAGAGAGCTTGGCTCAGGAAAAGGTAGGAAAAGCGGTGCCAACGAGGTTGGTGGGACCCCATCAACCTCTGTTTTGCTCCAGCCTTAACCCCAGTATGAAAGATGAGCGGCTCTCGACACCGTTGGCAGACACTCCATGCGGTGTAAGCCCAGGTAATCAACGAGCAGCGCTGAAGGGCGATGGTTTTTCAGCTGGTCTTGCTGAGGGTACCAGTCACTTGGGTCAGGTTCGTATTCGGGCGGCGGAAGTTTTCAATGATGAGGCAGTCGCTGCCGCCTGGCTTACTGAGCCAAATGTTGTGCTAGGAGAAGAAAGCCCTGAATCGCTTTGTGCTTCAGAGGCTGGGGCGCAACGAGTACTTAAAGCTCTCAATGCGATAGAGTGGGGAGGCGCTGTGTAACTGGAGCGAGTACCTTTCGTTAGTGCAGTGTTTTGCACCGCCAAAAGGTCCACCGCCTCTCGGCTGCTCACGCGTTTCAATCCTTTCATTGTGGCCATCGGCACTCTTCGCCCAGGGTCCTCTATCAGTAATTTCTGGGTATCCGGATTTTTTGGTTGATTGGCTCATATCATGATGACGGAACCAACCATCAGCTCAGCGGATTACCTGGTTGATGACGACTCTTCTTCACGGCCCCTGCAAGTTTGCAGCAACGCCC
>JALUYN010000100.1 GCA_027012915.1 Cellvibrionaceae bacterium | reverse complement strand
CGATGACCAATGCCTGCGTCAGCTCTATATTTCGCGTCAGGTCCATATTCGACTGGGTGAAAAAGCCGTGCGGGTAGAGCGTTGGTTGGTAAACACTGGGGCAGCATTGCCAGAGTCTCTTCATCATCATTTGCAACAGGAACACCCACGTTTGCGAATCTTCCAAACGGACGATATTCAATGGCGCAACATCTTTGCAGAATCTTCTATAGCCCAGCACCGTCTGGATGGCAGCCATATTTACTATGTGGATCAACAGGGGTACGCCATGATGACTTATGACCCTACCCATGAGGGGGCCGATTTGCTGACCGATATCAAACGTTTACTCAAGTATTCCTACGAGGAGTAATCACCATGCAGCCTCTGAGTGGATCCGCTAAAACCATATTGGGCGCCATTGCCTTGGCAGCGGTGGTAGTTTCTCTGGGAGCCTTTACTCGCCTGGTGGACGCGGGACTCGGCTGCCCGGATTGGCCCGGGTGCTATGGTCATGTGCTGTGGCCAGATACTGCACAAGAAATTGCAGTAGCAGAACAAGCCTTTCCTGAATCGCCAGTAGACACCAGCAAGACCTGGCCGGAGATGGTGCATCGGTATTTTGCCAGTGCACTGGGGTTCGTGATTCTCTGTTTTGCGTTGTTCAGTTGGCGTCGCCGACGGGAACCGTCAAAACCTCTGAAGCTGCCCCTGTTTCTTTTATTGCTGGTGGTGGTTCAGGGATTGTTTGGCATGTGGACTGTAACACTGAAGCTATGGCCTCAGGTGGTGACGGCGCATCTTCTTGGTGGCTTTGCCACTTTGAGTTTGTTATGGCTTTTGTTTTTGCGGTTACTGCATCGCGATTGGCAGCTTTCCCGCGTAACGCTTAAGGGATGTCAAAAGGTACTTGGCAGGGTGCGAGGGCTGGCTCTGATTGGGTTGGTAGTAGTGGTGCTGCAAATCTCTCTGGGGGGATGGACCACATCCAACTACGCAGCGCTTGCCTGCGCGGATTTTCCTACTTGTCATGGTCAGTGGTTGCCCGAACTGGACTTTCGCCAGGGCTTTGATTTGACTCAGACCATTGGTCCCAACTACCTGGGCGGCGTGCTCGACAATCAGTCGCGAACAGCGATTCATTGGAGTCATCGCATGGGAGCTCTGTTTGTGTGCGTGGTACTGCTGATACTGATTCGATATCTCTTTGCGCTGGGTGATGTGTCAACGCGAAAACTGGCATCGGTGTTGCTGTTGGTATTGGTCCTGCAGATTGGTTTGGGTATTACGAATATCGTAGCGGTTTTGCCATTGGCAGTAGCTGTTGCACACAACGCTATTGGTGCCGTATTACTGCTGGTGCTCGTCACCATAAACTACCGATTAATCCGGTATACGTTGCCTCTTCATACTACGGCAGACGAAATAATACGCAACCGGGATCTCAGGGCCACAACCTGAGAAACTGGACTAGTCTGTATATAAAGGTAGAAAACAATAGCAATAAAAAAAATAAAAAGGAGCGATGTGATGCATAAAGACCTGACAACTATGGGCGGTGTGGAAGCTGCATCCTGGCGCGATTATTTGGAACTCTGTAAGCCCACGGTCGTAGCGCTAATGATTCTGACCTCCGTGGTAGGTATGTTGTTGGCAAGTCCATCGATGGTATCACTCAAAGTACTTGTGCTGGGAAATCTGGGAATTGCTCTCTGCGCAGGCTCTGCGGCAGTGATCAATCATCTGGTTGATCGCCAGATTGACCAAAAAATGCTGCGTACCTTTAACCGTCCAGTTGCCACTGGGCGCATTGATCCGTTTCGCGCTTTTTTGTTTTCAGTGGCTTTAGGCTTGGCCGGCATGGCTATTCTGCTGCTGTACATCAACGCAGTAACCGCTTGGCTAACATTGGGATCACTGTTGGGTTATGCGGTGATCTATACGTTGTTTCTAAAGCGTGCGACACCTCAGAATATTGTTATTGGTGGCTTGGCCGGTGCCGCGCCACCACTTTTGGGTTGGACGGCGGTGACAGGTGAAATCAATGGCTACGGGCTGTTGTTGGTGTTGATTGTATTCGCATGGACGCCACCGCATTTCTGGGCTTTGGCGGTACACCGCAAGGACGAGTACGCCAACGCGGACATTCCTATGCTGCCGGTGACCCATGGTGAGCGTTATACCAAGATTCATATCTTTCTCTACACCGTGATTCTGTTTGCGGTGAGCCTGCTGCCTTACGCCACCGGCATGTTGAACTGGTTGTATTTGCTGGGCGCTGCGGTTTTGGGGGTCGGGTTCCTATACTGGGCGGCGGTGCTTCTGTTCACGCAGCGCAAGAGCGCAGGAATGGATACCTTCAAATACTCCATCGTTTATTTGATGGCACTGTTTGTGATTATGTTATTGGATCACTACCTTCTGCCGATAAATCCACTACTGGCATAGAGATCTGTTATGGAAACACCGGCACACACATTGGAGACTGCTTCATCGCAAAGCGATCAGCAGCGTCGCGGTATCCGCATTACATTGGCCGTTATTGCTCTGTTCATTGCGGCGGTAATGGCGGGATTTATCAATAAAATCACGACTCCTCGAGTACTAAGCGATCTTGAGTTGCGCGCCAACGGCACCTTTGTGTTTGAACAACCCCGTATCTTCAAAGACTTTTCTCTGGTGAATCACAAGGGGCAGCCCTTTACATTGGCGCAGTTGGAGGGAAAGTGGAGTTTGGTGTTTTTTGGATTTGCCTCCTGCCCCGACATTTGCCCCACCACCCTTGCCCTGCTCAAGCAGGTGAACGATCAACTCAATGATGATATCCGGGAGCAGGTTCAAGTGATTATGGTGAGTGTCGATCCGGCACGAGATGATGTGGCATCTTTAAGCCAGTATATGCCCCATTTTGATCCTGAATTTATTGGTCTAACCGGTGATTTTCTGGAGATTAAACGTCTGGCGACACAGTTGAGTGCGGCGTTTGTTAAAGTGCGTACCGGCGAACACGCTGATGACTATACTGTGGATCACAGTGCCAATATTATGTTGATCAATCCCCGTGGTCATTATCATGGCTTCATTAAACCGCCACTTGATGCCCCGCGCGTTAAGCTGACCCTGCAATCTTTGGTAACACGCTTTAACGGCTGACAGTAATCGAGCGTCCATAAAGCTGAAATATTGGCCTGTTACTCTGGTGTGGCTTTTTGTTGGTATCGCAAAATTATGAAAGTTATCCATTTGATCCGTCATGGCAAGTCCAGTTGGGACGATTACGCCCTGGCAGATATCGACCGGCCTCTGAAACAGCGTGGCATCAAGTCCTGTGAAATAATGGCTCCGCGGTTACTGCAATCCGGCTGCAATTTCAACAACATCTATTGCAGTCCGGCACGCCGGGCCCAACAGACGATTCAGCTGATTTCGCAGAATATTCCCGGGCGGAACATCACTTGGAAAACCGACGATGAGCTCTATACTTTCAGCTCTGAAGATCTTCTGAATTGGTTGCGAAGTCTGGATGACGATCTGGATGAAGTAACTCTGGTCGGGCACAACCCAGGGATGACGGATCTCAATAACTATCTGACCGCCAATATGCTCGATAATCTCCCTACCTGTGGTTATCTTCAGTTGCGATCCCTTATTGATACTTGGGCTGAATTAGAGGCAGGTTGTTCTATACAGGCCGAATATCTAACACCGAAGCAGTTAAAGTCTTAGCCTCACAGCAGTTTTCTGGCTGTCATAAAACTATCGTAAAAATGTCACTTGGCGTTCAACACAATGCCATATGTTGCACAGAATACGATTGGATTTATGAAACTGTGCTATGAAACGCAAACACTACCGAACTATTTGGTTGTCTGATATTCACCTGGGTTTTAAGGATTGCAAAGCCGAGTACCTGCTGAGCTTCTTGAAATCAGTGGAGTGCGACACATTGTATCTGGTGGGCGATATCGTCGATATGTGGTCCATGAAGAAAAAATTCATGTGGCCCTCCAGTCACTATGAAGTGCTTAAAGCCATCTTCAAAATGGCCAAGAAGGGCACACGCATTATTTACATTCCCGGTAATCATGACGAACCCATGCGCGACTATGTCGAGCATATGATTGGTCCCGTGGAAGTACATGAGGAATTTATTCACGTCACCGCGCAAGACAAACGTCTGCTTCTGTTTCATGGCGACATTCTGGATTCTCGAATTCGCTTTGGTAAGTACACAAAGATCATCGGCGATCTGGCTTACGACTTTTTGTTGTTTATCAATCGATGGGGAAATTTCTTTCGACGCCGCTTCGGATTTTCCTACTTTTCGCTGGCGTACTATCTGAAGAACTCCGTAAAAAATGCTCGTGCTGCTATTGAGGTGTTCGAAGAGGCCGCAGCGCATGAAGCAAAACGTCGACAATTGGATGGCGTGGTGTGCGGTCATATTCATCAAGCGGAAATTCGAGTGATCGACGGAATCCTGTATTGCAACGACGGAGATTGGATAGAGAGCTGTACAGCGTTGGTCGAAGATGAAACAGGACATCTGGAAATTATTCACTGGAGTGATCGGCAAAAGTCAGTAAAGAAAATTTCAGTCGCTGAACATACCAAAAAACCAGAAAAGGCTGCGCCATTGGCGGCGCGTGGCTATGCGTAAGAGCAAAGTCGGTATAACAACAAATTGAGTATAAGAATGACAGGGTATAAGAGGCTGAGATTATGATTTCCGTAGAGAATGTTGTCTCTCAACAATTACCTCCCGCCGTGAGCAAATACGGTTTCATCAGACGCATGGTAGTGGCTTTTCTGCGCTTTCTGTTTCATGAGTCTGAATTCAAAAACTTTGAAGAAAAATATCCGCACCTGAAGGGATTTGATTTCGTAGACCAGGTGCTCGATCACTTCGATTTTCAGTACTCCGTCAGTGATCGCGAGCGTGAGTGTATTCCGACTCAGGGACCAGTGGTGATTGTTTCAAACCATCCCATCGGCAGTCTCGATGGCTTGGCACTGCTAAAAATGGTGGGTGAAGTGCGCCGCGATGTGAAGGCGGTAGCCAATGAGCTGCTGATGTCTCTGCCTCCGCTCGAGAATGTACTGTTACCGGTAGATAACATGGGTAACCGCACCGCCAAGGACAATATTCGAGCCATTGATGCTCATCTGCAGGGTGGGGGTGCCATGATCATCTTTCCTGCCGGTGAAGTTTCCAGAGCCGGGCCGACTGGGGTGAAAGACGGCAAGTGGCACAATGGTTTTATAAAGTTTGCCCGTCGCGCCAAAGCGCCGATTCTGCCGATTTTTATTGATGGCCGTAATTCCATTTTCTTTTACAGCGTATCCCTGTTGGCAAAACCTCTGTCGACTTTACTGCTGGTGAATGAGATGTTTAAACAGATGAAGTCGTCCATCCAAATGCGTATCGGCCCGGCGATTCCATTTGAAACCTATTCTGCGCTACCTCTCAAGAAAAAATCTGTGACCAAGCTGTTTAAGCGTCACGTTTACAAACTTGGCAAAAATAAAACCGAACCCTTTTTTGATACCAACGCACGAACCATTGCGCATCCGGAATCCAAAGTAGAACTGCGCCAGGAGTTGCGGGCCTGCGAACGCCTGGGTGAAACGGGTGATGGAAAACAGATTTATCTTTTCAACTACAGTGGTGATTCTGTTGTTATGCGAGAGATTGGTCGCCTGCGTGAAATCAGTTTCCGTGCTGTAGGTGAAGGCAGTGGACTGCGCCGCGATATCGATTCCTATGACAGCTACTACGATCACATCGTATTGTGGGATGATGAGGCTCTGGAAATCGTCGGCGCCTATCGTCTGGTCAAGGCGGCGGAGGCCATCGCCAAAGGCGATATACGCAATGACGGCTGTCCGCTGTATTCCCAAACCCTGTTTGACTACGTAGATACTGATGCCGATACGTTCAAATACGGCGTCGAGCTCGGCCGCAGTTTTGTGCAGCCCCGCTATTGGGGTAAGCGCAGCCTGGATTATCTGTGGTATGGGATTGGTGCCTACCTCAACAAATATCCGCAAATGCGCTACCTGTTTGGACCTGTCAGTATCAGCAACAGTTATCCGCAATTGGCGAAGGAAAAACTAGTGGCTTTCTATCGGGCCCACTTTCCTGAACAATCGCCGTTCGCCGATGCCAGGCAGCCCTTCGAAGTGCGCTCCGAAGTATTTGAAGATTACACTGGCGAAAATTACTCCGAAGAGTTCACTCGTTTGAAATCCGAAATGTCCGCAATGGATGTCAATGTGCCCACTCTATACAAACAGTACACTGAAATTTGCAAAGAAGGTGGGGTGCAGTTTGCAGACTTTAATGTGGACCCGGATTTTTCCGATTGTATTGATGGCTTGGTGTTGGTGGATCTGGAGTACCTAAAACCCAAGAAGCGCAAACGCTATTTAGGCGAGTGATCAGGTGCAATACCGATCTTTAGGAGGGGTTAGGAGTAGCTAGTCCTGGCTACTCCTAACTATCACCACAACGATTAGTGGGCTTCGTCCCAGTTATCTCCAATACCTACATCGACCACCAGCGGTACATCCAACGTCATCGCTGCTTCCATACGCTGTTTCAAGCCCGCGCACACTTCATCAAGTTCCGCTTCGGGAACCTCTAATACCAGTTCATCGTGTACCTGCATAATGACTTTGGCTTGCAGTTTGGATTCCTGTAACCACCGATCAACATCGATCATGGCCAGTTTGATAATATCCGCGGCCGTACCTTGCATGGGGGCGTTAATCGCAGTGCGTTCTGCGGCCTGACGGCGCATGCCGTTGCGCGAGTTGATCTCTGGCAAATAGAGTCGACGGCCTTTGAGAGTTTCCACGTAGCCCTGCTCGGCGGCCTGGCTGCGGGTGTCATCCATATACTGTTGTACGCCCGGGTAGCGGGCAAAGTAGAGGTCGATATAGTCCTGTGCCTGGTAGCGACCAACATTGAGCTGCTTGGCAAGACCGAAAGCGGACATGCCGTATATCAAACCGAAATTGACTGCCTTGGCATTGCGGCGCTGCTCGTCGGTAACCTGGTCCAGATCTTCGTCAAAGATTTCTGCGGCCGTGGCACGGTGGATATCCTGACCGGTGGCGAAAGCATTTTGCAGGCTCTCATCGCCGGATAGGTGCGCCATAATGCGAAGTTCGATCTGGGAGTAATCCGCAGCGACAATTTTACTGCCAGGCTTGGCGATAAAGGCCTTGCGGATACGTCGCCCCTCGTCATTGCGAATGGGAATGTTCTGCAAGTTGGGATCCGAAGACGACAAACGCCCGGTCGCGGTAACCGCCTGGTGGTAGGACGTGTGTACGCGTCCGGTAGCGGGTTTGACCATCTTTGGCAGTTTGTCGGTATAGGTGGATTTCAGCTTCGAGAGACCACGGTGTTCAATTAATAGCGCGGGCAGCTCGTAATCCAGGGCCAATTCCTGAAGTACTTCCTCAGCCGTGGAAGGTGCGCCCTTGGGCGTCTTCTTGATGACCGGTAACTCGAGTTTCTCAAATAGAATAGCTCCCAGTTGTTTGGGGGAGCCCAGGTTGAACTCCTCTCCGGCCAATTCGTAGGCTTGTCGCTCAATCTCCACCAAGCGTTCGCCGAGCTCGATGCTGTGCTGGCCCAGCAGGTTACTGTCCAGCAAAGCGCCACCTCGCTCGATGTCAGAGAGAACGCTCAATAGTGGTAGCTCGATGGTTTCAAATACCTGCTGCAGGCTGGCTTCATCTTGCAACTGGGGCCAGAGATGCTGATGCAATCTCAGGGTAATGTCCGCGTCTTCAGAAGCGTAGGGACCAGCTTCCTCCAGTTTGATCTGGTTAAAAGTGAGTTGCTTGGCGCCTTTGCCCGCGATGTCTTCAAAGTGGATGGTTTTGTGGTCGAGATATTTTTCGGCCAGGGTGTCCATATCGTGGCGACCGGAGGAATCCAGTACATAGGATTCCAGCATGGTGTCGTAGGCGACGCCGCGAAGTTGGATATCGTGATTGGCCAGTACGCTGCGATCGTACTTAAGGTTTTGGCCCACCTTCTTAACCGAGTCGTCCTCCAGCAGAGGCTTCAGTACTGCCCAAACCAGATCTTCCGAAAGCTGCTCTGGTGCGCCCATATAGTCGTGGCCGAAGGGTACATAGGCGGCCTTGCCCGGTTCGGCGCAGAAGGACACCCCAACTATCCTAGCTTCCATATAATCCAAGCTGGTCGTTTCAGTATCGAAGGCGAATAGCTCGGCGCTCTTTAATGTATCGACCCAGCGTTGCAGGTCTTCCTCGGTGAGCAGGGTTTCATAATCTGTCTCAATAGCTGTAACAGCGGGTGTTTCTGAGCCTTCTGTTGATTCCGGCTCGCTGGGACCATTTTCCAGTTCGCGAACCCAGGTTTTGAACTCGAGATCTCTGAACAGTGATAGCAACTGTTCGCGATCAGCTGGTTCCTCTGCCAGATCCGCAGGACCCTGATCCAGGGCAACATCGGTCTTGATGGTGGCCAGTTCATAGGACAAATACGCTGAGTCACGATGTTCTTCCAGCTTTTCGGGCATCTTTTTAGCACCGCGAAACTCCAGTTCGCGGATCGCCTCCAAGTTGCCGTAGATGGCATCCAGACCACCTGCGCCCTGCAGCATGGCCAGGGCGGTCTTTTCTCCCACTCCGGGGACACCTGGAATGTTATCCACCTTGTCACCCATGAGGGCGAGATAGTCAATGATCAGTTCTGGAGGGATGCCAAACTTATCTTTAACGCCGGCTATATCCATCTTGGTGTCGGTCATGGTGTTCACCAGCGTGACGTGCTCGGTCACCAGTTGCGCCATGTCCTTATCGCCCGTGGACACCACCACATCGACACCCTGTTGCGTTGCTTGATGGGCGAGGGTGCCAATCACGTCATCGGCCTCGACCCCATCGATGATCAACAATGGCAGGCCCATGGCGCGAATAATGTCGTGAATAGGCTGGATCTGGCTGCGCAGATCGTCCGGCATTGGAGGTCGGTGAGCCTTATATTCAGGGTAGATATCGTCGCGGAAAGTCTTTCCCTTGGCGTCAAAAATAACGACCACGGTACTACCTGGAAAGTCCTTATCCATGCGCCGCAGCATGTTAATAACACCCTTTACTGCACCGGTGGGTTGTCCTTTGGAATTGGTGAGCGGCGGGAGAGCGTGATAGGCGCGGTACAGATATGAAGAACCATCAACCAGAACCAAGGGGGTTTGAGACATGCTGTTTTCCGTTATTTGGGTGTCAGAAGGGGAATCGAGGGGTGTTATTGTCGTATAGCACGACTTCGGTGGGTAGAGCCCGGGAAAGAAAATTCAAAAAAAGTACGGCTGCAGTGAACTTTTAAAAACCGCCCCGGTCATAAGGTACAAGATATTTCATGGTGTCTTGCTCTCCTTACTTAATGTGGCCCTGATGGGCCGCGATGCTTTCCCCAAAGAAGCATACCCAGCCCCGGCCTAAACCCCGGGGCTTTTTTTATCCCCAGGGATGGGGTGTATACCCTAAATTGTCGGGAACAATTTAGGGTATTGTCTAAACTCACTCCGATATCGAATTACTATTTGCTTGGAAGGCATGGATGCCGTGAGCGGTATGTCGCAGGTTTGCAGGCCATTTAAAGGGTAGACGCAAATTGTCGGGAACAATTTAGGGTATTGTCTAAACTCACTCCGATTTTGAAGTAAGAACCCTGTTCCTGCTAGTTGCCATCTCGGTGTCATTTATAAATGGTGATTTCCGGCCAACTCCAAAAAATGTGATATTTCCGTGAACTTTCTCTGCTAGCCCCGGTCCTAAAGTACAAGATATTTCATGGTGTCTTGCTCTCCTTAACTTATTTGGCCTTTGGCCATGGCGCTTTTCAGAAAGCTAAGCCAAACCCCAGCCCTCAAAAGCTGGGGTTTTTTATTTTTCGGGGGAGATTAGCACTAGAGGTGAAAGGGAGCAGAGTTCAAATCGGCGTTACTCTCTAACACTCTCGGCCTCTTCTACGGCCAACCACTGATCCAGTGTCTGCATCAATTGATCAACCCCTTGTTTTTTGAGAGATGAAAACAGTTGAGCTGACACCAGATCGTCCACCTGGGCTTCCTTCAAGTGCTTACGCACGGCTAACAGGGTGGATTGAGCGGGACCTTTTTTTAACTTGTCGCACTTGGTCAACAGGATATGTACCGGGGTCTCGGCCTCGATGGCCCAGTTAAGCATCATCGTATCCAGTTCTTGCATGGGGTGGCGGCAGTCCATCATCAGCACCATACCTTTGAGACATTGGCGTTCATTCAGGTATTCGGTCAGATTGCGCTCCCATTCCTGTTTCATCTTCAAGGGGACTTTGGCGTATCCGTAGCCGGGCAGGTCTACCAGGCGCTGTGATTCGGTGAGATCGAAGAAATTGATCAGTTGGGTGCGGCCAGGTGTCTTACTGGTGCGCGCAAGCTTGGAGTTTTGGGTTAGGGTGTTGATAGCGCTGCTTTTTCCGGCGTTAGAGCGCCCGGCGAAGGCGACTTCGGCGCCCTGGTCCGCTGGACACTGGCGAATGGAGGGGGCACTTTGAGTGTAGTGAGCTGCTCGATAATTGATCTTCTTCAAGAGATAACCCTGTCGAAATAGTGTGATTTCAAATGGTTCGTATATAATAGGCGCGTTTTTTGGGCTAGGAAACGCCCGGCATTGTAGCCTTCGCATGAGAACGAGGCGACTTTGACGGTTTCTGCAGACACAAATTAGATGAAATAACCTTATTTTTAGAGTGACGGATTTGCCGATGAAAAAGATATTCAAACCTGTACTGATGATGATGAGCTTGATGGTGGTTGCACCAGCTTCCATGGCTGCGGGCGACGCTGCTGCAGGTGAAGGCAAGGCTGTTATGTGCGCTGCGTGTCACGGATCTGATGGCAACAGCCCTGCGCCAAACTTCCCTAAACTGGCAGGTTTGGGTGAAAAGTATCTGATTAAGCAAATGCAGGATATCAAGAACGGTAGCCGCAATGTTCCAGAAATGACTGGTCTGCTGAACGGTTACACCGACGAGGACATTGCCAATGTGGCGGCGTTCTTCAATAGTAAGCCCCTGCAGCTGTCCGGTTCTAAAGAAATCGAAGTTCAGGTGAACTCCGGTATCAAAGTTGATGGTTTGGCTCTCGGCGAGAAGACTTATCGTGCAGGCAACCCGAAAGTGGGCACCCCGGCCTGTACCGGTTGTCACTCTCCTTCCGGAAAGGGTAATGATCCTGCCGGTTACCCTCGTCTGGGTGGTCAGCACGCTGCATACATCGAAAAGCAGCTGCGTGATTTCCGTGCTGGTAACCGCGTCAACGATGGCGATACCAAGACCATGCGAGAAGTTGCTGCCAATCTCAGCGACGCTGAAATCGTAGCTCTGGCCAACTACATTGCCGGTCTCAATTGATCCGGAGAGCCAGATAGGCAAAAAAGCGGCTAAGGCCGCTTTTTTTGTGCCTGCGAGATTGCCGCACTGGATTGCTGAGCGGAACTTTTCGGGTGCAAACGGTCTATGAATGACCCCCTTGTGTGTGGCTAAATGTCGCACTTGAGTTTGTTTTTCAGGAGAAACCCATGCGCGTTGTTATTGCAGTATTCGCTTTGTTATTTTCACTGGTCGCCTGTGCCGAAGGCCCTGCCTACAAAGCGGGTGTTCACTTTGAGGTTCTGGAACAACCGGTACAGACCATCGATCCCCAGAAAATCGAAGTGACTGAAGTATTCTGGTATGGCTGCGGTCATTGTTTCCGCTTTGAGCCCATGCTGCACCAGTGGAGCAGCAAACTGTCCGACGACGTGGTATTCCGTCAATCGCCAGCCATGTGGAATGGCGCCATGGAGGTGCATGCTCGCGCATTCTATTCGGCTCAGGCGCTAAAGGTTCTGGATAAAGTGCATCAACCGCTGTTCAACGCGCTGAATATTGAAGGTAAGCGCCTGGTAGAAGAAGACGAATTGGCGGATTTCTTCGCCGCGCAAGGAATCGATCGTGACACTTTCCTGAAAGCCTACAAATCCTTTGGTGTTACAGGCCAGGTGAAGCAGGCTGACGCTCGTGCACGTGCGTACAAGATCACCGGCACCCCCGAGGTAGTCGTAAACGGAAAGTATCGCGTGAGCGCGCGTATGGCCGGTGGTCAGGCGCAGATGTTGAAGGTTGCGGATTTTCTTATTCAACAGGAGAGAGCTTCCAAAAGCCTCTGATTCATCAAAACGGTTCTGTTGTAAAGCCCGCACTCAGCGGGCTTTTTTTGGTTTCTACAGGATGGGTTTCAGGACTTAAGACGCTATACTCTTTGGGTTTTCACAGATTTTCAGTAGAGATTGCCACACTATGACCACCAAGGATGCGGCCCACTGGCGCGACAAATATCTCGATCTGCTGGACGAGCAGGAAGCGGAGCAGCGCCAATACAAACAGCAATTGGCTCTATTGGAAAAGGCATTGCTCAGAGTCAGTCTGGCAGCAGAGGGCTATGACGATACACTGGATCAGCACCTGTCGGCACTGCGAGACACCTTGCGTGAAGAAGGCAGTGAGAATCTGGAACCGCTGTTTAAACCTCTGGAACAACAGTTATTGATTACTGATGAACAGCGTGCGGCCAGCTTGGAAAAATCCCGCAGCGCGCTGCAGAATATGCTGATTTCCCTGCGTGAGGCAGCTCCCGCGGGGGAGCTCCGTGATCATCTGAAGTACAAGGCCAAGGAGGTCAATCGCACCTCCGAGCGTGCCGGTGGCTTGGCAGAATTGTTGGAACAGGTGGCAGAGTTACAGTTGCAAGTGCTTGGTGTAATGGCGGAGCAGGCCAATGTTGAGACATCCAAATCAGAACAGCCGTTTGTTGCCAATCCCGATGTAGGCGAAACCGCAGAGAATCAACCAATCGACCCTGCCGCGGAGGTGCCTTTGGAAGGGCAGCTGCAAACCCGGGATGAACAACAGACTCAATCTTCAGTGGCTGCGTCCTCTCTGAATCGCAGCTACGAAACTACGTCCTCTCCATCGGTGAGTGATGACCAACTTCAGGGCATCTTTCCCATCCTGACGGATCTGCTCAATCAAGTGGAACCGCCCGCCGACTGTGTGGCTCAAAAAGCCGTGGCGGTGCGTCGCCGTTTGGAAAACGGCTTGGCCTGGTCTGAATTGGTACCGACCCTGGAAGATATTCGCGATCTTATTATGCAGGCCTATCTGGCCGCAGATGAGGAGCACCGCCAATACTTGCTGTCGGTAGATCAAAGCCTGCAGCAAATACTGTCGGCGTTGGGACTGGCTTTGGAGGACTACCGAGGTCAGCAGCAGGCCGAGGACGGCTTCGTGCAGGCGGTAAATGATAATATGAATAGTCTGTCCGTGGCCTCGGCTGAGGCGGATGATATGGAAAGTCTAAAGCAGCATGTGGATCATCACTTAAGCGCTTTGCAAAATGCCGTAAAAGCACGTCAGGCGCATATTTCGACCCAGCAATCGCCGTTGAGTGAGCAGCTCTCGGAGCTGGTGCGACAGATTCAGGCGGTGGAACAGGAGGCCAACAAAGCCAAGGCTGACCTCGAAGAGCAGCGCCAAAAGGCTGTAACCGATTCCCTGACCCAATTGCCCAATCGAGAGGCCTATGTGGAGCGTGCGCACCACGAAATGAATCGTTGGCAGCGCTATGAACGGCCACTAACTCTGGCCGTGACGGATATAGATCACTTCAAAAGAATCAACGATACCTACGGCCATCAGGCGGGTGATAGAGTGCTACAAGTGCTGGCCAAGGCGCTGAAAAAACGGTTGAGAGAAGTGGATTTTATAGCCCGCTATGGCGGTGAAGAATTTGTCATTCTGCTGCCAGAAACCACAGAACAAGATGCGCATGAGGCGCTGGATAAAATTCGTCACGCCATTTCCACCACGCCGTTTCGTTTTCGCGAGCAACCGGTCACCATAACATTGTCGATTGGCCTGTCGGGCTTTCGTGAGGGGGATTCTGTCGAGACAGTCTTTGCCCGGGCTGATCAGCAGCTCTATGTTGCCAAAGAGCAGGGCCGCAATCTTTGTTTGATTGCGGACTAACGCTGAGAATCACTGGACAGGCATTGACGGAATTGACTCGCAACCCTAGTGAGCCAGGCAGAATAGCTGCTGTAGTCGTCCATGGACGCTAGCGAATCCACCAGAGTCAGGCGATAGCCTTCGCGCTGAGAAAGTTGTTTGGGCCAGCCTTGAGCGTGCTCTGGTTCTACCAAAACGCAGCTGCCCTGGGGCAGTTGCTGCTGTATTCTGAGCAGCTGCTTTATACCGGGGTTGCTTTCGGTGGAGTGGCTCAGCAATAGTGGTTCTGGCAGATCGTAGTGTTCGATAAAGTGACTGTAGGCGTTGTGGGCGATACCATAATGGCTATCGGCGTACTGCAGCGTGTGGCGCAATTGGTGGTCAGTATTGGTAATTTCCTGTTCCAGTGCCGCAAGATTGTGACTCCACTGAGCCGCTTGCTCCGGGGTTTGCTGTACAAGTGTCTGGTGCAGCTTGCGAGCAATGGTGATGGCGTGTTCAGGACTCATCCAGAAGTGGAAGTCAGTCTCGTGATGATGGTGGTCGCGGCTGTGATGGTGCCGCTGATCGACTTGCTTCACGGGCCAATAGCGATCCAGACGCAGGTCTTTACCTGGCGAGCTATCGACTAATTTCTGCAAGTAGGGTTCAATATCGGCGCCGATCCAGATGATAAGATCGGCCTCGGCGACCCGGCGTCTGTCGGAAAAGCTCAGGGCAAAGTCGTGGGGCGTTTGTCCCGGCTTGAGCAAACTGACCGCACTGCCATGAGAACCTAATAATTGCTGCGCGATCAGTGCCAAAGGGTGATTACTGGTGACAATAGTTATGGTCGAAGTACCGGCTGTTGCCATTGCCGAAGGGACCAGCAATACAAACGTCAAAACATACAACCAGCTTCGGAACTGCAAACCCATACTTCAAATCACCACAATTACGTCGAAAGATACCTAGCTGTTATATAATAACATAACGCAACATCCTCCCGTGAGTAACTCAACATGACCATCCCTCTAGCCAGTCAACAACACGATCACAGCCGATGCATTGACTCTGCTCTCACTACCGCACAACAACTGTGTGCAGAAAGTGGGGTGCGTCTCACACAGCTGCGTGAGCAGGTTTTGAAGATTGTTTGGCAGAGCCATCAACCACTGGGCGCATACGCGGTGATGGATGTCTTATCACAGGAGTCGACTCGTCGGGTGGCCCCACCCACGGTCTATCGCGCCTTGGACTTTTTGTTGGAGCAAGGCTTGGTGCATCGCGTCAACTTGCTCAATGCCTATATTGGCTGCAGCCACCCTGACGAGCCCCATCAACACAATTTCTTGATCTGCAAGCAATGCGATATCGCGGTGGAGTTTGAAGCTCCGAAAATGGATAAAGCCATTTGCGACAGTGCTCGCGAGCAGGGTTTTGAGATCAGCAGTCAATCTGTCGAAGTTCTCGGTTTGTGCAGCAATTGCGCTGGCACCGATTCCGGGCACGCTTGATGTCGCAAGTTCTAGTTACAACCGATGCCGTATCACTGCAGTTTGGTGAACGACAGGTTCTCGACCGTGTCTCCATACGCATTCACCAAGGTGAAATTGTCACCTTGATAGGCCCGAACGGTGCCGGGAAAACCAGCTTGGTTAAGTTGCTATTGGGTTTACAAGCCCCCAGTTCGGGGCGCATTGAAGTTGCTCGGGGGTTGCGCATTGGCTATATGCCGCAGAAATTACACCTTGATCCCAGTCTGCCGCTGACCGTTGAACGCTTTTTAAAACTGGCACCGCGAGCGAGGGCTGAATTGCCGACGATTGTCGCTATGACTCGAATTGAGCGTTTGTTGAAGCAGCCCATGCATCGTCTTTCCGGTGGGGAAACCCAGCGGGTTCTGCTGGCTCGTGCACTTTTGCAAAAACCGCAACTGTTGGTGCTCGATGAGCCCGTGCAGGGCGTCGATGTCGTTGGGCAGATGGAGCTCTACAATCTGATCAGCCGCATTCGCGATGAGCAGGGCTGTGCCATCTTTATGATCTCTCACGATCTGCATCTGGTAATGTCAAAAACTGATACGGTGGTTTGTCTGGACAAGCACGTTTGTTGCCATGGTCATCCCGATAGCGTTACGTCCAATCCCGCTTATCTGGATTTGTTCGGCGAGCCACGAGATTCGGGTGTGGTGGCCTATACCCATCATCACAATCATACGCACGACGGTGCTTGTGATCATGAGCGGGAAGAAGAGGAAGTGCGTCGTGCCTGACTTTATCGTAACTGCGTTACTGGCCGGATGTGGCGTAGCACTGCTGGCCGGACCACTGGGCTCTTTTGCGGTTTGGCGGCGCATGGCTTACTTTGGCGATACGCTGGCGCATTCGGCTCTGACGGGTATTGCCCTGGGCTTAATTCTCTCGGTCAATGTCAATTTGGCTGTAATGGTGTGTTGCCTGATGATTGCTCTGATGCTGATTGCGTTGCAACAGAAGATGAATCTGGCAACCGATACTCTGTTAGGAATTCTCTCGCACTCGATGTTGGCGCTGGGATTGGTCGTGGTGAGTTTGTTTAATCGCGGTGCCATCGATCTCAATGCTTATCTGTTCGGCGACCTATTGGCCGCCACAACCGACGATCTCTGGGTAATCGGCGTTACTATTGCCGTGGTATTACCATTGTTGGTTTGGCTCTGGCGACCGCTGTTGTCCATTACCATTCACGAGGAGCTGGCGCAGGTTGAAGGGGTACCCGTGGTGTGGGTGCGCACGGCGCTGATGTTAATGCTGGCCCTTGTGATTGCGATCGCCATGAAAGTGGTGGGGGTGCTGCTGATTACTGCGCTATTGATTGTGCCGGCTGCTACCAGTAGGCGTCTGGTGCGAACACCTGAGCAGATGGCGGTGACGGCCAGTCTGTTGGGTATGGTATCCATTGTTGCCGGGTTAACTATGTCCTATCTGTGGGATACCCCGGCGGGGCCATCGGCGGTATTGTCGGCCAGTGGTTTGTTTATATTGAGCCTGCTGCGACGTCAGACAATATAGTCCGAATCAGTTGGCAGGCTGCAGTGCTTCACGAAAAAAGCCGCTGACCAGCACCGGCCACTGATCGTCCCAGTATTCGGTCGGCGGACGCTTGAATTCGCTGCGCACGAACTGGGCGATGCGACCTTCGGCGGTGGACATCAGCAGGTTGGCTGCGGCATTCATAGGCAGCGTTGGACGCAGTCCCTCGCGTAACTCCGCTTCTCGCAGAATTTGTTTCAGCTGGGTTTCCATGCGATCAAATACCTGAGCGACACGCAGGCGCAGACGCTCGGTTTCTCCGGTGAGGGCGTCACCGGTGAGAATGCGAGTAATACCCGGGTTACGTTCAGTAAAGGTGAGCAGCAAGAACAAGATCTTGTTGCAGCGCGCCAGGGAGCCCGGTTCGTCGTTCATGATCATGTTGATACGGGTAAACAGTGTCTCCTCGATAAACTCGATCAGCCCTTCGAACATTTTCGATTTGCTGGGGAAGTGACGATACAGGGCTGCCTCGGAGACACCTACCTGCTTGGCCAGTGCCGCGGTTGTTATACGAGCGCCCGGGGATTCTTCCAACATGTGTGCCAGGGATTCCAGGATTTGTTGTCGACGCGATACTTTATTGCTCGTCTTGCTCATTGTTTGAGTGCTCGTTAGTTTTTATGTGTTTGTGCGGGCGCAGCGCCAATCCTAGCTGCAACGTCGAGACTCAGCAATGCTCACTGGTCTCGATATGGGCTCGTTCAGTTGCCGCGATTGGTGATCAGAGTGCCCACTCCCTGGTCGGTAAAGATCTCCAGCAGTACCGCGTGATTGACTCTGCCATCGACAATATGTGCACTGTTGACGCCGTTCTTTACAGCATCAAGAGCGCAACCAATTTTCGGCAACATGCCACCGTAGATAGTGCCATCGGCAATCAGTTCATCTACTTGCTTGGTGCTGAGTCCGGTCAAGACTTCTCCGGACTTATCCTGCAGGCCAGCGACGTTGGTCAATAGCATTAGCTTTTCCGCCTGCAGTACCTCGGCAATTTTGCCGGCAACCAGATCGGCGTTGATATTGTAGGAGGTGCCCTCGGCATCGACGCCAATGGGCGCAATTACAGGAATAAAATTGCTGTCGGTGATCATATTGATAACGTCGGTGTTGATCGAGGATACCTCGCCAACGTGGCCAATATCGATAATCTCCGGTGCCTGCATTTCGGGCGTTTGATGGGTCACGGTCATCTTGCGGGCGTTGATCAGTTTGCCGTCTTTGCCGGTAACACCGATGGCGGCACCACCATTGCGGTTGATCAGACTGACTATCTGTTTGTTGACCGTGGCTCCCAGAACCATTTCCACAACATCCATGGTGGCACTGTCGGTGACGCGCATGCCGTTGACAAATTCCGACTTGATCTGGAGTTTCTCTAGCAGCTGGCCAATTTGGGGGCCACCACCATGCACTACGACCGGGTTCATACCCACCAGTTTCATCAAGACGATGTCACGGGCAAAGCTGTTTTGCAGCTCTTCGTCGATCATGGCGTTACCACCGAATTTGACGACGATGGTCTTGTTGGTGAAGCGCTGAATGTAGGGCAGCGCTTCGGTGAGAACGTTGGCTACATTGATGGCGCTATCGCGATTTAATGACATGGTACAACCTTTGGTAATCGTAGTGGGGTGAGTTTAAAAGGGCAGCGCAATGGATGGTGCGACCTTGGTCAACTCACGTTTAAATAGCATTTTCATTTGTTCGATAACTTCCTCGTCTTCAGCTTCAAATCGCAGCGTCAGCGCAGCAGACGTATTGGAAGCTCTCACCAGTCCCCAGCCTTTGGAGAACTCGACGCGAAGGCCATCAAGGGTGACGGCTTTGCCGCTTTGGAAATCACCCTTTTCAATCAGTGTCTTGATGATGCCGAACTTTTGTTGTTCTTCGACTGGTACCAGAATTTCCGGTGTCGATGGCAGATTCGGGAAGCTATCGAACATACTGTCGATGTCCTGGTCGCGCAGAGTCATGATTTCCAGCAGTCGCGCCGTGGCGTACATACCGTCGTCAAAGCCGTACCAGCGATCTTTGATAAAGATATGGCCGGACAACTCGCCGCCGATCAGAGCACCGGTTTCGTGCATTTTGGCTTTCAAATGGGAGTGGCCGGTTTTCCACATAATTGGGCGGCCACCGTAGCTGCTGACGATTGAGGTCAATTCGCGGGTGCACTTGACGTCGTAAAGCACATCGGCGCCAGGGTTGCGGGACACAATGTCTTTGGCAAATAGCATCAACAGACGATCTGGCCAGATAATGTTGCCTTTCGGAGTGACGATCACCAAGCGGTCGCCGTCACCGTCGTAGGCGACACCCAAATCGGCTTGCGAATTTTGCACCTCCAAGATCAGCGCTTGCAGGTTCTCTTCCCGGGTCGGATCCGGGTTGTGATTGGGGAAGCTGCCGTCCAATTCACAGAACAGTGGCACGACTTCACAGCCCAGCTCTTCAAACAGCTGTGGTGCGACATTGGCTGTCACGCCATTGGCGGCATCGATAACAATTTTAACGTCGCCGGCAAGTGCGACATCGGAAAAGATGCGATCGATGTACTCGGGGATTACGGATTGTTCGATCTCTTCACCGTCACCCTGGTAGTAATCGCCCTTGATGATACGTGATTTGATTTGCAGAATCTGATCATCGGCCAGAGTAGTGCCATCAATTACAATTTTGAAGCCATTGTATTCAGCGGGGTTGTGGCTGGCGGTTACCATAATTCCGCTCTTGCTTTCGGGGAATTCGCAGGTGGCAAAGTACAGCAGAGGAGTTGGGATAACACCGAGATTGATTACATCACAGCCGGTACTGAGTACTCCTGCGA
>JALUYN010000099.1 GCA_027012915.1 Cellvibrionaceae bacterium | reverse complement strand
ATGAATATAAATAGAAATCTTTTTAGCCCTGCCAATCTTGTTAACTCACTGACCATGTGCTGCGTGGTAGGGGGCATCCTAGCCTGTGGTTATTACAAAGATTCCCCACAAATTGTTAGCATTGCATCGTTAATCGCGTTGGCTGCATGGATGGCCGATCGTGGCATGGCATATATGTATCGATCTACCTTCTCAAAGCTTACTGTGGCTGAAGCTACTGACCTGTCCTTTTTGAGGCAAATTATGTGATGCGCTGAATATTACGCCTGACAAATTGCTTTTGCCCGTACTCAATCACTACAAAAAGCACAAGAAAACGAGAAAGTAGAATCTGATCTAGACCCGCTCACGGTGCATATATTCCGTGGTCATGGTAGTTGAGGATAAAACCCATTACGTCTACTTATTGCTTTGGGCAGGTCGAAAATTACACACCCTCACAGGAGGAGGGTGTGCTTTCAAGGCTAGTCGGCTTTTGCAGCTTATTCGCTATGGCGATTTTTACCCGGTCAACCGCTGGGACCGAGTTCAGCTCGAGGCCTTGAATCGTCAATGATTTGCTAAAAATTTTGGGAGCTGCTTGTCACTTCGACTTTGCACCTTTGGCGAGCAGCCACAGCTTTCGTTGCGGCTTGTTCACATCAAAAATGCGGGAACAGGTTGATTTTGAGAGTTTTAAAATGGCCGTGTAATCATGTGTCCAGATAATGGTTGACGCATCAATTACAGACGTTAAAGGGGGATAGGCCAGGTTAATGCTCCTCGGAAGGCCATGGTTTGGCGTGGCCTACAGCGATTTTGGTCTTTGTCAGCGGGAAAAATCCCCAGAACTCCAAGATGCTACAGATTACAACCCCATCAAGCGGGAAGCTGCTACAAGTGTAAGAGTGTAAATGCAAATATAATTGACAATCAATCGTATCTGCGTTAATGTGTGTGCCATTACATTTTTGCTAGCTGTTTTTTTGGGGATTTATATCATGTTCAAGCGATCCTTATTCGCAGTGGCCATTGTGCTGGCCAATCAGTCCTTGGCCGACGGTGGCCGTATGGAGGAAGTCACCATCATCGGCGATCCAGCAGATGCGCAACAGCTACCGGGGTCTGCCTTTGTCGTTGATGAGCAAGAACTGGCGAAGTTTGAATACACCGATATCAACCGCATGGTGCGCCAGGTGCCAGGAGTTTATCTGCAAGAAGAGGACGGTTTTGGTCTGAGACCCAATATTGGTATTCGCGGTGCCGGTGCTGAGCGTTCCGAAAAGATTACCCTTATGGAAGACGGTGTGCTAATTGCCCCTGCGCCCTATTCGGCTCCCGCAGCCTACTACTTCCCGACTGCAGGGCGTATGAGCGGTGTTGAGGTGCTGAAGGGGGCCACTATTCTGCGTCACGGTCCATCGACGGTGGCGGGTGTGGTTAACCTGATCTCCACCCGTATTCCCGAGGAAGCTCATGGTCAGCTCAACCTGGAGGCTGGTGAATTCGGCAGCACTCGTGTCAATGCCAGCTATGGCGACAGCGGAGAAAATTGGGGATGGCTGGTGGAAACTCACCAGCAGGAGAGCGATGGCTTCAAGGATATTGACCGCTCTAGCCGCGACACAGGTTTTGATATAGAAGACTACGTGCTCAAGGGCCGCATCAACAGCGACAGCCAGGCGACTGTCTACCAGCAACTGGATGTCAAATTTCAGTACTCGGAAGAAACCTCCGACGAGACTTATGTTGGCCTTACCGATGCTGACTTCGATGCCGATGAAAATCGTCGCTACGGCCTGAGCGCGCTCGATCAGATGAATACCCGCCACTCGGGCGCCAATCTCCGTTACTTGCTACAACTCAACCCACAGCTCAGCCTGACCACTACCGCTTACTACAACAAATTCAAGCGTGACTGGTTTAAAGTTGACAAGATTGATGGCAGTAGTTTCGGTAGTGTAATCGACGCGGCTAACAATGGCGATCTAAACGCTCAGGGCATACTTGATGGCAACGTTGATGCGGACATCAGTATCAAGCACAATAACCGGGAGTACCTGAGCAAAGGGATTCAGTTGGTCGCAGACTGGACGTTTGCGAATCATCAGCTGCAAGGTGGCATCCGCTACCACGAAGATGACGTGGACCGCTTCCAGCCAACAGAAGTTTACCGACAGACCAGTGGTGAACTGATCTTTAACGCCATCAACGATCCCAGCTCGAGTAACAACCGTGTAGAGGAGGCTGAAGCGCTGGCATTGCATGTGATGGATGTCTGGGCTGTTACCGAGGCGCTGGAGTTGACTTTGGGTTTGCGTTACGAAGATATCGAAACCGAGCAACGCCGCTACAGTGACATAGCTCGCAGCTCCAGCACCGTAACCGCGGAAAATCGCGTTGATGAGTTATTGTGGAGCGTTGGTGGCACCTATGACCTGAATAGCCAGTGGCAGCTATTAGCAGGTGCCCATGCCGGTTTTGCTCCGGCCTCCCCGGGGTCTCAGGAAAATGTTGACCCGGAGAAGAGTACTAACTACGAAGTCGGCGCTCGCTTCCAAGGTGACAACTTGAGTATCTCCGCCGTAGCTTTCTACAGCGATTATGAAAATAAGGTCACCAACTGTTCGGTTGCATTCCCCTGCGGCGTTCTCACCAGTGGTTCGGAAAGTGAAGGAGAGTCGGAGACCAAAGGCCTGGAGTTCACCTTAAGCAGTAGCCTTTACCAAAATCGCGACCTCAACATCCCGCTGACGGTGAGCTACACCTACACCGATGCCGAAATTACCGATGCAGCCGATTCCGGTAACCAGGATGGCGACGTGCTACCCTATGTGCCGGAAAATGTCTTAAATGCCCAAGTTGGGTTTGAACTGGCTTCGGGCTGGAGTACCTACCTGAACGCCAGCTATGTCGATGAAATGTGTATTGAGACCAGTTGCGAGCGCCGCGGTGTTGATGACACTTTTCTGAAAACGGATGACGTGTTGGTCTTTGATTTGGCTACCCACTATCCGCTCAACGAAGCGACAAGCGTGTATCTAAAGGTGGATAATCTGTTCGATGAACAGGATATCGTCGCTCGCAGTCCGGGCGGGGCTCGTCCTGGGAAGCCCCGTACTGCAAAGGTAGGTTTTAAATTCACGTTCTAAGGGTTTCAGATCTCAATCGCTTTTCTCATTTCTCACGGGACACGCAGTTGTCCCGTGATTGTTTGTAGGGGCGGTCTGCTAAGCCAACATAACTTGTTCTGGTCAAGCCTAACCGGACACTTTCAATTGGACATCTCATAGCCCGCCGGTGACATACTGTTGTTAGCGGTATGCAGACAGTCATTGTTGTAATAGCGGATATACTCCGCCACATTCCGTTTCATATGCTCCCGTGTAGGCTGAGTCACTTTCAACACACAATCATGTTTGAGACTACCAAAGTAACAGCTTCGGCACTCCAGGTAACGGCATCATTGTCTAAAAGCAGAGTGTCCGGTTCAATCAGGCTGGAACAGAAGGAGATGGCACACCCTCACAGGAGGAGGGTGTGCTTTCAAGGCTAGTCGGCTTTTACAGCTTGTTCGCTATGGCGATGTACCCAGTGGTAAAGCACGGGCAATACAAAAAGTGTTAGCAACGTCGATGAAATAATACCTCCTATGACTACCGTTGCCAGAGGCCGCTGAACTTCAGCGCCAGTCCCCGTATTGAGTGCCATGGGTATGAAGCCGAGGCTTGCGACAAGTGCAGTCATTAATACCGGACGCAATCGGATTAATGCTCCATCAACAACTGACGCTAGCAGGTCGCCTTTTTCATGCCAGAGGTCGCGAATAAAGGCTAGCATTACCAAGCCGTTCAGCACGGCGACACCTGACAGGGCAATAAAACCAACTCCCGCTGAAATTGATAACGGCATGTCCCGCAACCAAAGGGCAAGAACACCTCCCGTGAGTGCTAAAGGAACGCCAGTAAAAATAATCAATGCATCCTTGAGCGAGCCGAAGGCCATCACCAATAAGCCGATAATAATCAACAGGGTGATTGGAACAACAATGGCCAAGCGCTGACTGGCAGATTCCAGCTGTTCGAAGGTGCCACCGTAATCCAGCCAGTACCCCGGTGGTACATCGACATCACTGCTAATACGTGCTTTGACATCGGCAACAAAGCTACCGAGGTCGCGGCCTCGTACATTCGCGGTGACCACCACCCGGCGCTTACCGTTTTCCCGACTGATTTGCGCAGGTCCCGGCGAAATATCCAGCGTAGCGACTTCTTCTAGGGGAATATAATCACCATTAGGTAGCGGGACGGGTAAAAAGGCCAGTCGGTCGATGTCGCGGCGCAGTGTTTCGGGTAAGCGCACAATCAACTCAAAGCGCCGGTCACCCTCGTACAGTAAGCCTGCCGATTCACCGCCAATGGCAGCAGATACCCAGTCTTGCAGCTCCACGACATTTAATCCGTATCTACCCAGCGCTGTACGTTTGGGAATGACTGACAAAGTTGGCAATCCGGTCACTTGCTCAACCCGCGCATCAGCCGCGCCAGACACCTGATTAATCGCTGTAAGTATTTCGTTGGCGGTTAATACCAATTGATCGAGGTCATCGCCAAATACCTTAATGCCAAGATCGGCACGTACACCGGAAATTAACTCGTTAAAACGCATTTGTATCGGTTGGGTAAACTCGTAGTTATTGCCCGGCAACTGTTCCAGGGAGGCTTCCATTTCTTCCACCAACTCATCCTTGGTTTTACTGGAATCTGGCCATTCACTGCGCGGTTTTAATATCACGAAATTATCCGCGACATTCGGTGGCATTGGGTCGGTAGCCACTTCGGCAGTACCGATACGGGCGAAGACCTTATCAACCTCGGGGAAGGATTTAATGCGTTGTTCAAGGATTTCCTGCATGGCGACGGCTTGCTCCAGCCCCGTGCCTGGAATACGCATGGCGTGTAGTGCGATATCACCCTCATTCAGCTGCGGAATAAATTCTGAGCCCAGGGTGCTTGCCAGCCAGATGCATCCCGCGACCAATACGGCTGCGAAACTCACAACCGCCCAACGAAATTTAAGTGCCAGCTGCAATAGCGGCCTATAAATGGATTTCGACTTGGTAATTACCACACTTTCCTTTTCGCTGATCTTGCCGCGTAAAAAGACGGCAACAGCGGCAGGGACGATAGTTAACGAAAACACCATGGCAGACAGTAATGCCATAACAACAGTTGCCGCCATAGGGTGAAACATTTTCCCTTCAACGCCGGTGAGGCTGAAAATGGGGATGTAGACTACGGTGATAATGGCGACACCAAACAAGCTAGGTCGAATCACTTCAGCAGTCGCTTCATATACCGTATTCAGGCGTTCGCGCATCGCTAGTTGACTGCCGTTTTGTTGTGCCATTGCTAATCGTCTTACCGAGTTTTCAACAATGATGACAGCACCATCGACGATTAAACCAAAATCCAGCGCGCCCAGACTCATCAGGTTGGCAGAGACTCCTGTTCTGACCATGCCAGTCATTGTTGCTAACATAGAGAGCGGGATGACCGCAGCGGTGATCAACGCTGCCCTGAAGTTACCAAGTAACGCAAATAACACAACAATGACCAGCAGTGCGCCTTCGAGCAGGTTTTTGGTGACGGTGGCAATGGCTTTGTCCACCAGTTGCGTCCGATCATAGACTGGCTCGACGGTTACCCCATCGGGTAGCGAGTCCTGTATGGCTTCGAGCTGGAGGGCAACATCGCGCGCCACAGTGCGGGAGTTAGCGCCGATCAGCATCATCGCTGTGCCGAGCACCGTTTCTTTACCGTCCTGCGTTGCAGCGCCAGAGCGTAGCTCCTTGCCAATACCAATCTCGGCCACATCCAGAATCTTTATCGGTACACTGTCGCGCTCGGTAATGATGACATTGCCGATGTCTTCTACGGTAGCCAATTGACCGGGAGAGCGTACCAGTAGTTGTTGGCCGTTGCGCTCGATGTAGCCCGCGCCACGATTATCATTATTGGCTTGCAGGGCATTGACCAGGTCTTCGACACTGATGCGGTAGTAGAGCAGCTTTTTAGGGTCCGGCGTCACATGGTATTGCTTATTGAAACCACCAATGCTGTTGATCTCGATCACGCCTTTGACCTGCGCCAACTGGGGTTTGATAATCCAGTCCTGAATCTCACGCAGGGCAGTCGCATCATAGGGCTGGCCGTTCGCCATGGTGGCATCGGGTGAGGCTTGCACCGTGTACATAAAGATTTCGCCAAGCCCGGTTGAAATAGGCCCCATCTTTGGTTCGATGCCGGGTGGCAATACGCTTTGGATCGCACCTAAGCGATTATCAATCAAATTACGTGCGGCATAGATATCGGTGCCTTCTTCAAATACGACAGTGACTTGAGACAGGCCATAGCGCGATAGTGAACGGGTATACGACAAGCTGGGTAACCCGTACAAGGCAGTCTCTACGGGATAGGTTATCCGCTGCTCTGCTTCCAGTGGTGAGTAACCCGGTGCCTCTGTATTAATTTGCACCTGTACATTGGTAATATCAGGCACGGCATCAATCGGCAATTTTTGGTAACTCCAGACGCCGATACCGATCACAATGAATATTAAACTGAGAAATAAATAGCGCCGCTCAATGGCAAGGCGCAGTATAGAATCAATCATGGTGCGCCCCTTAGTGTTCGTGTTCGGCTTCAGATTTTTCGATATCCGCTTTGATCAGATAGCTGTTTCGGTTGACATAGCGCTGGCTTGCGTTAATACCATCCAGTACTTCAACGTAATGATCATCGGCACGGCCAAGTGTTAAGGGCGCGAAGTGGTAAGTCTCCTCCTCTTGAATAAAAACACCGGAACGTCCGCCGAGCTGTTGCACCGCCTCTTTTTCAACGGCTAACGACACATTAAATTCGTCAATCACGATACGCCCCTCCACCAGTAAACCAGGCGATAGTCCCAGCTGCCTGTTATCCAGGTGTACGCGAGCGAGCTGATAGGGTTTATTAAGCGATGGAATGATATGGCTGATCTTGCCAGCAATGGTTTGTTTATCTGAGACAATCTCGACGGCTTGCCCTGTAGAGACGTTATCCCGTTGCGCTGGGTAGATACGCAGTTCGGCCCATAGCGTGTCAAAATCGGCGATGGAGAATAACACCTGATCCTTGGTGACTTCGCCGGTGTTGGCGTGGCGTTGTACGACCGTTCCAGAAATGGGAGCGCGTACCAAATATTTCTTCAGGCTTTCATCGGATTCTACTTCGGCGAGTAAGTCGCCCGCTTTGACTGTATCGCCGATACTGGCCTTAACAGAGGTAATCAATCCAGAAAAACGTGCCCGCATATGACTGAGTTGTTCCGGCCCGGTTGAGAGCACACCGTAACTGGTAATGGTTTGGTGGAGGATTTGTTCCGACGCGAAGGTTGTACCAATACCTACTTGGTCAGCCATATCGCCACTAATGCGACTGGCATTTTCTTCGTCGTCGTGAGCATCATCGTCTTCGTTAGTATCGCCATTTTTGTGCCTGTGATCAGGCTCATCACTTTCATCATGCTTGGCACTGTCAGTGGTATGAACCTCATGGTCATGGTCGTGACCATCGGAGTTTGCCTGAGAAAAAGCAGGGTTTGTTACGCTGAGAGTTACTGCGATAGTCAGGTATAAATAAAGTTGTGAAATTTTCATCGTGAATTCCTGTCGCTCTTGGCAAACTGTCTATTTGCCAAAGCGCTTTGTTAATAAGATAAATCGTTAGTTGCCAGTGGCTCTGCAATTAATTGCTCGATGAGTGTTTGATTGAGCTGTGCTGCAGTAGCGGCTTCAATATGTTGTTGCTTGGCAGTGAGCAGTTCTTCCTGTGCGGCAATCCAGTCTTGATAGCGGTAGCGACCGTTTTCATAGGCTTGTCGTGTCAAACGCAATGCCTGCTCCAGCGCGGGTAGGACATGTGAACTGAACTGCTCGACTGCAGCCTTATTCTCTTCGCGCTGAGAAAAGGCAGCGAACAAGCGGTTGTGTAACTTGAGCTGGGCATCAGCTTGCTGGTAGTCCACGGCATTGCGCTCGGCCAACGCCGAGGCGACGGCCCCTCGGTTACGTTTACCACTGAACAATGGAATCGAAACACCCGCAGTGAATGCAGTGTCATCTGTTTCTTCGAAACGCCTGACACCCAATTGCCAGCCAATATCCACGCGGCTTTGTGCCTGAGCCAGTTTGACCTCGGCATCTTTCAACCGAGCCTCGCTGGTGAAAATGGCAATAGCAGGTGAATGCTTGGCGCGTTGTAATAAACTGGCAAAATCATCGGAAGCGCCAAATGCAGACAGGCTGCCACTCAGCTCAGTAAAGTGGGGATTGGTACCGCCCCAAAAGCTGCTTAACGTTACCTTCTGACGATTAAAACTGCTGCGCAATGCCTGTAGTCGAATGGAAGTACGAGTGAGCGCTGCTTTAGCACGCATCACTTCCGCCTCTGGGGCAGCACCTTTAGACGCTCGCTGTTTAACGGTTTTTAGCATTTGCTCTGACAGCGCAACAGCCTCCATTGCAAGAGCAATGTTCTCTTGGGTGGAAAGAGAACGAATAAACGTTGTCGTTAATTCACCGAGTACATCCAGCGTTGCCGCTTGGCGCTCAAAATTTAAGCGGTCGGTTCTGGCATCAATCACCGCAACCCGTGAACGCGCCTTGGCACCCAGTTCAATCACAGAAGACAGTGCAAGGGTGGTTTCCGCGCTATCAACCCCATTAAACTCTCCACTGCCTGCGATGTTTTCGACCTCCAGCCCCAGGTTCAGGGCTGGAGAGAGCGAGCTGCTTTCGCGCTGTGCTACAAGGCTCTGCTGGCGAAAACGGTATTGGTACAACTGTGGATTGTTTTTCAGGGTGCGGGTGATGGCATCTTCCAGGGTTAGCGTTGTGGAAGCGTTGACGCGCCGCGACGCTTGTTCGGTGTCTTGCAGGGGCAACTTAGTTGAATCTGCCCAGCTAAACAGGGATAGGCTACCTAATAGTAAGGCAGCAATAATGCTTCGTGTTTGCATAAATCATAGTCCGATTTCTGTGAATATCAGTGCACACCACTGTGGCTGTATGCGGAAGTATTCGGCAACAGCAGGCGTGCAGGTAAAGATCAGAAATGATTTATACGTTGGGTGGGGGCGTGGGAGGTGCTTGAGAAAAGTTGAGGAGGTGTGGCTGATAAATAGCAAACTGCTGGCCATTCATATCACAGTTCAGAACGGGGATATTACTGGCGATGCTGCCGGTATGGCCGTGACAGCAATGTGAGCAATGCTCGCTGTCGCTATCTGAACCCGATTCATGCGGGCCATCGCTATCTAGGACATGCGCATAGTCGTCTCCATGGGGGTGTTCACCACCGGCGATATCGACTGTATTTTCGATACCCATAAAGAGTAACGAAAAGATAAACAGGTAAGAGATAAATGGACGCAACATTTGGTCAAGTATATATCATTTGGTCTATATGACAAGCTGGATCAATGTGCATGAGATCACAGCGCTGCTTTTTTGGTGAATTTTTTTAACAATGCGACTAATTTCATCCTATGCTAGGGCTCAAGGCCCGTTGGACACACTATTTTGGGTAAAGTTTCCGTCCCGGCAAACCTCGTCGGGCAGCTCTAGTTCTATTGTTGTGTGGGACAAATGGTAGCGCTGCAAAATTGCTGAAATCTCTTGTTTAACCTCTTTCTGGGTTAAATTTCCAAGCGGCAAATCCAGTTCAAGGTGTGCGGTTAATACGTGGTTGTTACCATCAAGTGACCAAAGGTGGACGTGATGAACTCTTTTAACATTTTCAAGAGATACCAAGTCATTGATTATGTTTTGCTGAATTGTCTGGTCCGGTGTTGCCTGAAGAAAAACCTTAACGGTGTCAATGACGCTCCTAGCGACATTAAATAGTATAAATAGCGTAAAACCGATCGATAAGAGCGGATCTAGTATTGGGAGTTCGATAAAGGTAAGAACAAGCGCTATGAGTAATACTGCTACCCAGCCTAAAACGTCTTCCAGTAAATGCCAATTCAAAATCCGCTCATTCAGCGATTTCCCATGACTCAGTTTATAAGCCGCAAATCCATTAACAGCCACGCCAAATAGGGCTAGTAATATCATGCCCTCTGTATGCGGCATTTCGGGGTTAGATAAACGGGGTATGGCTTCGCTCAACACCCAAACAGAGCCGCCGATTAGAACCGCACCGTTAACCAGTGCTCCTAATAAGGAAAACCGCTGATAGCCGTAGCTATAGGTTTCATTGGCTTGCTTGTCAGCGATCTTGCTTAATATCCAGGCCAGTCCTATCGATAAGCTATCGCCGAGGTCATGAACCGCGTCCGCCATAATCGCTGTACTATTGGTGAGCCAACCACCAATAAATTCAATGATTGTGAACCCAAGATTGAGAAAGAATGCCCAACCGATACGCGTGGCGGATGGTTCATTATCGTGATTGTGCATACTGGATTAACCTAGCTCCATGATTCATGTTTTTCTTTTTGACATTGGTTTTTGGCGCTTCTTTGTGTTTGGCAACAGAGTGTAGCTATAGGCTAAAATAATTGCGTTCACGATTTCAATTGCAGAATACGGCGTGCGCCATTCAAAACGATTAGCCCGATCACGAATCCGATCACCAAATCCGGGTAGCGTGAACCTGTTAGTGCAACCAGTAAACCTGCCACGATAACCCCTAAATTAGCGATCACATCGTTGGCCGAAAAAATCCAACTCGCTTTCATATGTACGCCACTGTCTTTTTGCTTGTGGATCAGTACCAGGCACAGGCAGTTGGCTATCAATGCGATTAAACCAAAGCTCATCATGAGCATGGATAAGGGCTCACTGCCAAATATAAATCGCCTGATGACTTCACTCAGTGCGCCAAGTGCTAGAATCATTTGTAACCAGCCGGAAAAATGCGCAGCTCGCAGCTTCATACGGGCACCGTGACCAACTGCGTAGAGTGCTAATCCATAAACGGCAGCATCAGCAAACATATCCAGGGAATCCGCTATCAATCCGGTTGACTGGGCGTACCAGCCAACAACCATTTCAATACAAAACATGATGCCATTGATGGCTAACAGCCACTTGAGTATCCCGGCCTCTTTCTGATTGACGGCATCCTCCGAGGCGACAGCCTGAGATAATTCACTGCTGCCAACATTCTGGGTGGAGTCCAGCGTAGCGCCTAGACCCAGTGATTCGATACGTGACTGTATGGTTTCCAGGTTATTGTCATAAAAGACTTTGAGTTTTCGATGTGGCGTGTCAAATTCAAGGGCGATCCCTGGCCCAAGATCATCCAATGCCATACGGATCATCCGCTCTTCAGACGGGCAATCCATCTTGGGGATCGAGAATTGGCTGACAAATCCGCCGTTGGGTGGAGTGTCTGTCATAGGCGGTGAGGCTATATCGGCTTCTACCTGATTGGTACATTGCCCCGCGCAGCTATCCTTCATGAGAATACTCCTGTACTTAGATAGGATCGCAGTATAGACTCTATAGTAACTATAGAGTCAAGTTTCGGAGAGAGTGGTGCAGATTGGTGAGCTAGCGAAATTAACCGGGTGCTCCGTACAGACAATACGTTATTACGAAAAAGGGGTGCTGGGGATTTTCCCTCGTAAACAGACAAAATCTTCTAGAGCCGCCGCTATTAGCGGGCTTCCAGGAGGTATTACTTTTCCCGAACCGGTAAATATCCCTCGATTGAGCACATAAGCTCCTCCAGAGCTGGTAGTTTTTCACTCAATTCGAAGGTATAGATACCCTTTAAGTTGATGTTATACCAAGCAACTGGGGATGCCTGTTTGACGATCTGTACCCGCTTGTTGTCTCCCTGATATTCGAAGCTCGTGAGTAACTGGCTGAGTATGCTGGAGTTAAAGTAGATGATGGCGTTGGTGACCAAGCGGGCGCACTCATTCCATAGCTGGATCTCTTCATCAGAACTCCCACGGAACTGATCCCCATTGACGTTGCTGATAGCTCGACGCAGCTGGTGATAGGCCTCCCCCCGGTTCAGGGCTCGCTGAACGTAGTTCCGCAGACTTACATCATCGATGTAGTTCAGCAGGTAATTTGCTTTTACCAGGCGATTGAACTCGGTCAGCGCCTCCAGCAAGGGATGGTTTTTCTTGTAACCTGAGAGTTTCCGAACCAACGTGGCTTGTGTGGTCTTTCGTTCTTTGAGCGACACAGCAATGCGCTGGATAGTATCCCAGTGTTGCATGATACGCTTGGTTTTGATGGCCTTTTTCAGGTGTAGCTGGATTCTCTGATCCTTATCTTCTTTCACATCGAACATCTCATTAATGACTCGACCAACCTGCGCGTAACGCGGCGCAAAGCTATATCCAAATAGGTCCAGTAGAGCGAAGTTGACATGATTAACCCCATGGGTATCCGTTGAGAGTACGTCCGGGGTGATCTCCGAGCTGTTATTCATCAACAAGTCAAAGATGTAGTGGGATTCGTGTTCATTCGCGCCGATCACCCGGGCATTGATGGCGGTATGGTTGGCAATTAAGCTCATGGCCGAGACGCCTTTCTGAGTACCGAAGTACTTCGAAGAGTAGCGCGTTTTGAAGGTCTCTCTCCGTGCCTCGAACTTTTGGCCATCGGCACTGGCGTGGATAACATCCTCTTGAATGTTGTAATGCTTGAAAATGGGCAGCTTTGCCGTTGCGTTGTTGATGGTGTCGTTGGCTGCATTCAGGCTATCCAGTCGCAGATAGTTTGCCTGAATGGTGCTGAGCTGGTCATAGGTTCGATCGGAGACTTGTGCCATACCGTAGATCCCTTGGTTAGTCGCATTTCCCACCAGAATCGCCAACAGGTCATATTCATGGACTCTGCTCTTGGGCTGCGAGCCCAGCACATGTTCAAAACAGTCAATGAACCGGGTGTCGCGATCCACCATACGCAAAACGTCGGCAACGCCCGTTGTCGGTATTTGCTGAAAGAAGGGGTTGTTGACCAGGTACTTTTTACTTGCCGTCGGCAACCGCCATAGGCGCTTACCCTTGGGATTACGTAGGATAATATTTCGGTTATCGTCTCGTTCTAGATATTCACTGACCTCATACAAACGGATCTCCAGATCCCTGGACATTTGCTCAATCAACTTGTTCGGTTCGGCGGACAACTTAGGTAGCTTAGTTTGCTCCAACAACTTGCTCTTATCCCTTCGCCAACGTTCCCGACTCACCAGATCAGCATCCAAGCTCCTGTATTTAATGATATTAGGCAAGGTCAGCTGGCCATTCAACCGATCGGGGATCTGCAGATACAGGTACCACTCGTAGCGACCTTGGTTAAAATTTCCGTCCTCGTCCTGCAAAAACGATAATTGTTTCTTGGGGGGAAGCCGGCAGTCTATATTTTCCTCTGAGATGATTCTATGTACTGAGAGCTCAAGCTGGGCTTGACCCAGCGCTGCCGCTAGGCGGATAGTTCCCTCGCTGCCTTCAAAGTGCAGACAAACAAACAGCTGTCGAAGCAACCCTTCCCTCAAGCTATCTCTCTGGTCATAATATTGCCACATAGCTTCCTCAACAGAACGCTTTTGTTCATTAAGGAACAGACATACAGATTCCAGTTCTTTAGCCGCAAGCAACTTCAGAGCCTGCTGCTTTACCGCCCCAAACGGTTGCGCTTGATCGATACGATCATCAATGAACAGATGAAGAACTTCCGCTGCCTTGCTGACGTTTTTAGCGGCGTTTTGCCAGTCTTGGTAAACCGATTCCTGTGCGTAGGCCTTGGCTTTTTGTTTTATCTGTCGAACATGATGAACAAAACCATCGGCAATGCGCTCCAATGCCTGTACCCAGCGGGTTTGCAGATAACACAACAGATAAAGCCGTTGATTGCCAGTAGATTGGCGCTGTAGCTTGGCACCGTAGTAATTCACCCGCTCAGCAAAGTGTTGCTGATTCTTCGAGGACAGAGATAACGCGCTCAACACCTCATTAACTTCCGGTATCCATGGTTGGATATAGGAATGCACTGCAAGTTCTTTCTCCAGCTCATTCCTCGTGAAGTTTCTGGCAGATTGACGCAACTGCCGCAGGGTTAATGTGTTATTTCCATTAACAAGTTCAGATAGCATCACTGCCAAATCCGCAGATATAAGATCCTCAAGTTGACGGGCAAACTGATCGTTTGTGACACTCACAACATCACTGATTAAGTCCTGCAGCACGGTGTACCCAGGGATGGCGATTTTTTGTGCTGACAAGTATTCTATAGCCCTATCGAATAGAGCTCTCGGTTGACCCCATGCCCGTGCATGCTCATTAAGATCCTTTGCCAACGCCGAACTATGATTGTTGTTGAGCCAGCGCTGATGGCCCGTCAATTTGAAGATGCGTTGGTAAATCCGAATACGGGCTTTCTGAGTAAGATTGAAGGGTCGGAAACCAGGGCCTGGGAGGACTTCGGAGCACACATACTTGAGGTCCTGCTTAATTTGATGATAGCCGGTGCTCAACATGATGGGCTTTACTTTGAAGTAGCCCAGCAGTAAAACAAACATGCACCTGTGATCCCGCTTACGGATTCTGTTGCATTCAGCTAATTCGGCGTCATTGAGAGTGAAGAAGAAACGTTGATCATTCGAACTTAGAATGGGAGGGCCGAACAGCTCGGTACTCTCGGTCTTGGTCAGGATTTTGATACGTTTTTCGGTGGCCATTATCAATGCTCAAAGCCAGCGATTTTAGCCAAAATACTCCACAACAATAAGAAAATTGAAAGTAACCCCCTCTGAGAGGCCAGGAATGGCGGAGGCTCCAGAGGCTTTTGTCCGTTTACGAGGGAAAAACCCTAGTACCCCCGTTTTTCCGTATTAACTGCTATCTTTCGGTTTTTTAACTTAGCAATATGGCTTTGAAAATGCTCATCAACTTTTCTGTTCAAAACTTTGCCTCTTTCAATCATGCTCAAGACTTGAATATGGTCGCTTCCACCTCAACTAAAGAACAGACAAATCTTAACAATACTGAAACTGTTGATGCTTTTGGGATAAAAAGCGTTTTAAAAAGCGCTGCTATTTTTGGAGCAAATGGATCTGGTAAAACAAACCTAATCGAAGCCCTAAGTGTGTTGCAAAGAATAGTTTTAGGCTCTTTGGGTTCAGTGGAGAAGCCTGAAACCTTGAGCGCCATACCTTTTTTTCTAAAAGAGAATTACTTTGATATACCAACGGAATTTGAAGTCACCTTTATTGCAGAGGGTAATCTTTACCGTTACGGATTAGAGATCTCAGACGGTGATATAGTTGAAGAGTGGCTTTATTGGATTAAAAGTAGTCGTGAGACAAATCTATTTCATCGTTATAGGCAAACTGTATCCTATAATCAACGCTCTTTTTCTGAGGCAAAATTCTTTACGAAAGAGGATGGAGAAACTTTCCTAATTGAAAAAACGAAACCAACCATACCTTTTGTTTCAGTGCTATCTCAGTTCGATGGAGAGCGTTCTACAGTTGTTACTGAATGGTTTAAAAAATTAAATATTATCTCGGGCATTGAAGATAAAGGTTTTAGAAACTTCACAGTAAAGCTGTTTGAAGAAGATCCAGATTTTAAAGGTTGGGCACTGGAGATTCTTAAGGCAGTTCAGATACATGATATTAGTGTTGTTGAAAGTGAAACTGAATTCCCTCTAGTTAAAACAAAGGAAGCGAGTTTAAAAGATAAAGAGCTGCAAGATGTTTTTTCAAAGCTTGAAGGGATTTTTGAGAATAGAAAGTTTAAGAAAAAAGAGATTGACGTAATTAAAAGAGGCGGTGAGGGTGATGATTTTTATTCTCTTCCAATTAGTTTTGAATCCGATGGTACTCAGAAATTAATCTACCTTTTGGGGCCTCTGTATGATGTTATTAAAAATAATGAAATTCTGGTGGTTGATGAGTTTGATAGTAAGTTTCACACATTGTTGTGCAAATTTATTATAGGTATTTTTAATGATCATAGTCATGGAGGGAGCCAGTTAATAGTAACTTGTCATGATACTAATTTGTTGACAAATGAGCTGTTTAGAAGAGATCAGGTGTGGTTTGTTGATAAGAATGGTCGACATGAAAGTGAACTGTATTCCTTGATTGAATACAAAGAGCATTATACAAGGAAGGAAAATAGCTATAGTCGAGATTATTTATTGGGGAAGTATGGCGCTATCCCATTATTTTCTTCTGCTGAAGGCCTAGGGGAAATGTTCAATGCCTAGGGATAGAAGTAATAAAAGGTTCTCAAGGAGAGAGGGGACTCGGGAGGAAAAAAGGTTGTAGCTGATAGGGAGCTACTTACCTTTAGTTTTAAGGATCTAGACCAAACACAGCCCAAAGGTGAGGAGGAAACAGTAGAGTTGTGGGAGAGTAAGAAGCTCTTGCCTGCTCTTGTTGAAAGAATATCCCAGCTTTCTAAGTTGACGCGTGATGAGGCCTGCGGACAGCGTCAAATAAAAATATATGGGGATTTCCCTTCCCCTGATAGTACTGGTTTTTTCCACCCGGCACATGTAGATAAGCACGTTGCTTGGGCTGTAATTGAGGGGATTGGGGGTATACCAAGAGTTTCCGGGTATGTTTCAGGGAGTACTTTTTATGTTGTTTTTTTAGATAGTGAGCATAAATTCTGGATTTCCAAAAAGAAGAATACCTAGTGGATGAATCTGTTAAAATGCTTTGGGGTTGAGTGGTTAGCCTTATTTCCATACCTATCCTTGTTTGTATCGTACAGTTATTGACAGAACTCCAAGGTAGCACACGCCTGCGGCGGTGCTCGGAAGTCAGCCGCCTTTTGGACGGCTTCTTTGTGTTGGTTCGCGGTTAATTCTTCTGAGTCCCGATCAGCATCGGCATTTGATTGGGCTACACGAACTGTCCATTCATGAAAACGGGTTCTGACGGCAAAGTGACCAAATAATAGCCCTTTGAGTGTTTTAATGACTTCACCGTATTTACTGGTAGTGGGCTGTTCAATCATCAGCGGGCGTAGGGGCCGGTCTTTGCGAGCACAGTTCACTCCCCCCATCAGTTCGGTATAAGTAGCCCAGTCAGCATCATCGGCGGCTTGGGTGATCTTTTGCAGTAGCTTTTGTTCGATGCCATCAGCTTCAAGTCTTCTCAGCTCTCGCCACACAGTTACACTTGGCCCGCCGATCTGCTGAAACTGACGAATCCCCCAGGCTGAGGCCCATGAACAAATTCTTGCGGCATTGCTGGTGGCTTCGCGCCCGTATAGATTGGTGTCGAGTCCGTGCCGGTCGATGTTCTTTGTTGTGTGTGTTGCGGTATAGGCTGTGGCGCGCACTTCATTGTAGAGTTAAAAGGAATAGCTCTCAGTGTTATGTTCACAACGGTGGAAATCATCTTATTGTCTAATGTTGATTTCTACTGTCGACCTATACTTACGCCTATGTATTGCTGTATAGAGAGTGACAATCATGGCGCGGGCTTCAATTATTCTTATCTTCTCAGTACTTTTTTCATTGAATGCGTTTGCTGCAAAGCCTGGTAGTGATCCCGAAGGACCTCAGGATGTACGTGATGTGGATAACCCTGCTAAACAACCCTTCCATTTCAATAACATATACCAAGCTGTAGGAAGCCCTCATCGGCAGTTACTTTTTCAGGTGCCTGAAGGCAAGCGACTAGTTGTAGAGTATATATCCCTGAATATTGTTTCTTATGATCCTCAAATGGGGATGAGGGCGATTATTGAGGTGTCATCGGGAGTATGTCCTGAAGCACCGGATATTCGACATGTACTTCAGAAGCCTGAAATGGTCGTTGTTAGTGGTTCGATATTGAATTACTTGGTGAGTCAGCCAATTAGGATTTATGCCGAGCCTGGCCAGTTTTTCTGTATGCATATGAATAGATCAGGAGGGGAGGCTGGTATTTCTAGAGGTATAGATGTTCAGGTGACCGGTTATTTAGTTGATGTTTCTCTTTAGCTGATGAATAGAGACTGGCCTTAAATCTGACATCGTCAATATCGATATCTTTGCGCTTGCTGATCATTCCCGGATTACGAGCTAGGTTCTATTTCCCGTCAATGTCATATCCTAAAATTTTGTAATTTCCATTGAGGATTACCCTTGGAGTTAGATATGAGAATGGGTTTTAAAATTTGTTTTTTTATCTTGCTTACGGTTGATGTACTGGCGAGTGAAGGTATCGAACAGCTCCGACTGAAGGCTGCCAGTGGAGATGCTATATCCCAAGTTGAATTAGGTATTATTTATGCCAAAGGGCAAGGTGTACAAAAAGACAATATGGTGGCTTTTGAGTTATTTATGAAGGCTGCTGAGCAGGGGAATGCTAAAGCTCAGAATGCATTAGGAATCCTTTATGCTCAAGGAGAAGTGGGTGAAAAAGATTATGCTGAAGCAAGGAAGTGGTTTTCACGTTCGGCGACCCAAGGGTATGCAAATGCCCAAGTCGCTTTAGGTCAGATTTATGAAGGGGGGTTGGGAGTAAGCCAAGATTTGGAGAGATCTCTTCACTGGTATCTAAAAGCAGCTAGCCAAGGTAACCCCGAGTCTCAATATAGAGCGGGGTTGATATATTTAAATGATTCCTCGGGTGATAATGCAGGAAATGCTGTTAAGTGGATTAAAGCTTCTGCAGAGCAAGGATTTGTCTATGCACAAGATAAGTTAGGTTTACTCTACGCAAAAGGCGAGATAGTTGATAAGGACAATGTGTTGGCAGTGAAGTGGTTTCGTAGGGCTGCTGAACAAGGGAATTCTCAATCGAAATATAACTTAGGTTATATGTATTCAAATGGATACGGAGTAAATCGTGATTACAGTCAATCAGTTAAATGGTACCAAGCAGCTGTAGCGCAGGGTTATCTTGAGGCTTTTAATGGTTTGGGGTGGTTATATAAGAATGGGCTTGGAGTAGAGAGGAATTACGTTGAGGCTGCTAAGTTGTTTCGCCAAGGGGCAAGCCTGGGGGATAGGCTTGCTATGAAGAATTTAGGAGAGCTTTACGATAACGGAATGGGTATGGAGCAGGATTCTGTTGCAGCAGCGGGTTGGTATAGGCAGTCCGCAGAGAAAGGGGAGCCATACGCGCAGGATCTTTTGGCGATTATGCTTTGGTCTGGCGAAGGCGTGGCTCAGAATTATGAGGCGGCGATAGAGTGGTGGGAAAAGTCAGTCAAGCAAGGGAACGCGAGCGCTCAATCCAATCTAGCAGTGGCTTATGTCAATGGTGAGTATGTAAAGAAAGACTACAGTAAGGCTCTTGAATTATTTACAGCAGCTGCTGGGCAGGGAAATGCCTATGCGCAACATAATTTGGCGTCTATGTACGCTAAAGGACTTGGTGTAGAACAAAGTGATAAAGATGCGGCTTTGTGGGAGTTAAAGGCAGCGCAGGGCGGGTTTGTAATTGCTCAAAGCAATTTAGGAGGCTTGTATCAAGGCGGGCTGGGAGTAGATAAAGACTTGGTGCGAGCATATGTTTGGTTGAAGATTGCTGTCCAAAATGGCTATCAAGAAGCTACAGATAATCTTGCTAGTTTAGGTGCCTTACTTACAGAGATTCAATTACAGCAAGCAGACGCTACTTTTAAAGATATTCTTGAGCAATACCCTGATGTGAAGACTTCAGAGTAAGTTTTATGCCTTCTATTTGAGGCTCGTGTATCTCGAGATCCTGGCTTTTTGTGCTGGCGATTTAAGTTCGTATAGCGCTCAGATACCTACTTAGTGTAAAGCTTGGCGGTACCTAACCTATTTCACTTTACTAAACACCCCACAATCACCCCCCTAAGCCACTGATGCCCCTTATCCCGATTCAACCCCTTATTCCATATCAGATAAATAGGCAATTTCGGCAGATCAAACGGTAAGGCAAAGGCATTCAACTGATGGGTATCTTTAAACATCTCTGA
>JALUYN010000098.1 GCA_027012915.1 Cellvibrionaceae bacterium | reverse complement strand
CGTAAGCATCGAGTTGTGGCTATCGTTCTGCTGGGCTATTTCAAATCTAAACCGATCCTGCTCAATCCCAGCTTCAAATCAATGCAGTCTGACCTAGCATTTGTCTCTAAACTGTACTTCAAAGATCTAAAATACCGTCGATTTAGCCTGAAGGCTGACCAGAAGTCCCGATTATACGAGCGTGTTCTTTCGTTACTTGGCGTTTCTAATTGGAGTGACCATGAACACCACTCATTGCTGACAGGCCATTTACTTGAAAGCGCAAATAGCTGGGCGGCACCACGAGCTCTTTTTGACTCGACGACCGAATATCTGTCCCACAACAAGATTGCAATTCCCGCCTACAGCACACTGCAGAAGCTCATCAGCCAAGTTCTGATACAACACCAGAATGCTTTACATGAGCGCGTGAAAGCCGCTTGCCCCAAAGGCCTGAAGACCATGCTCTCTGAGCTACTGTGTGGCGAGAATGCCTTTACGTTACAACACCTGCGCCAAGGTGCACGCAATTTCACAGGCACTGAACTAAACAAAGAGCTTCAAGTTTATCATCACCTTCAGCCTTGGATCGTTGAAGTCACTCAAGTGCAGGAAAGCCTGGGGCTGTCGCAAATGAACCTACATTATTTCGCCAGCCGCGTGGATTACTATGGTGCCAAACTCAAACGGCAATCACCGCTCAATCAGCAGTTGTACCTGTTAAGCTATCTGCAACATCGACATCAGCAATGTTTGGAAAGAATCGCTGATGGTTTTATCCATCATGTACGGCAAGTGAAGGCTCGTGCCAAGGCAATGGCCAAGGAACAAGTCTATAAAGATTGGCAGAAAGCTGCTCGGAATGTCGAAAAAGCTGCAGGTGTTTTTCAGTTGTTTTTGGAAGAAGATGTTGAACCGGACACTCGCTTACAATCGGTCCAGCAGCAGGCTTTTAAGGTACTTAATGCCAAAGATCTCACCTCTGTCTGCCAGTACTTGAGCAGTCAAAAGAAGTCTGCAGATGAGTCTTATTGGCAGCAACTGGATGGAGAATCAACGCTACGCACAGGGTTGCTACGATCATTGTTCTGCTGTTTACGAATTGAAGGTGCAGATAAAACACAGCGACTGGCGCGAGTGCTAGATCAAGCCAGATTAGATTTGGTAGCCAATCATAAGCTCAGTGATGCCAGTCTGGATCGCCGTTTACCACAAAAACAACTACTCCCATTGTTGCTGAATAAAGATGATAGCCTCAATAAAGGCCGTTATGAATGGTACCTTTATCTGCAGATTCCCGACCGATTGCAAGGTCAGCTGTTGATGCCAGACGTTATTAAATACCGGGCTTTGGATGCAGATTTAGTTAAACCAAAGTACTGGAAACAAGAAAAGCAAAGCTTGTTAGAATCCACTGCACAGGAAAAGCTGATGGCCAATCCTGCATCGCTCATAACCAATATGGCTACCGAACTTGATATGCGTCTGGACGAGGTGAGCCACTATCTGGAAGAAACGGACAACCGAGACATTATCCTGAAGCAAAAAGGAGGTAAACGACACTGGAGGTTGCCCACTGCGAGCAAGAAGCACTTGGTCAATAACCCTTTCTTTGGGCAGATGCGTTCGGTAGACATCGCCGATGTTCTGCGAGTGGTCGACCGAGATACAGGTTTTATCGATGACTTCGAGCACGTCTTAGGTATGAACACTAAAGGTCGGCAGTTCGAAGTGGATTTATTGGCGATAATGGTTGCGAATGCGACCAACCAGGGAATCTATGGTATAGCAGAGATCTCTGATCGTAACTATGAACAGTTAAGCACCATTCAGGCTAATTACTTGCGGTTAGAAACTCTTAGTAACGCTAACGACCGTATTAACAATGCAACGGCCAAATTACCGATCTTCAAACACTACTACATCCAGGAAGGCATTGTGCATGTCAGCGCCGACGGGCAGAAATTCGAAGCCAAAAGGGAAACCTTCCGCACTCGGTACTCCTCAAAATACTTCGGTACAGCCAAGGGGTTATCGAACGTAAGCCTCAACGCCCATCACATGGCGATCAACAACCGAATTATCGGTTCTAACGAGCATGAAAGCCACTACCTGTTCGACCTTCTGATGAACAATAGATCTGAAATAATCCCGGACGTTGTGTCGACGGATACTCATGGGGTTAACCACATTAATTTTGCACTCCTGGACTTGTTTGGTTACCAGTTTGCGCCTCGATACGCCAAAGTTGGAAGCGTGATCGAAAAGATGTTTAATATCACCACGGATAAAAACGACCGCCTTCAGCTCAGCCTGAAAAAGCCCATTAATATCAAACGCATCATGGAGCACTGGGACACCATCCAACGCATCGCAGTCTCACTGGCACAGCGCAAAACGGATCAAGCCACCTTGGTGCGAAAACTTTCATCTTATAAAAGTAACCACCCCTTACTTGAAGCATTTACCGAATACAACCGATTAGTAAAAGCTCGATATTTGCTGAGCTACATTGATGACCCTGAGCTGCGTAGTCATGTGCAAAAAGCACTGAACCGCGGTGAAGCCTATCATCAGCTACGCCGAGCGATTAGCCAGGTGAATGGTGACCGATTCCGTGGTAACAGCGATGAAGAGATCGAGCTGTGGAATGAATGCGCTAGATTAATGGCCAATGCCATCATCTACTTCAACTCCAAAGTTCTCAGTAACCTGCTGCAAAGCTTTGAGCATCAGGGCAAAGACAAGCAAGCGGAGACCATTAAGCGAGCATCTCCGGTCGCATGGCAGAGCATCAATCTGAAGGGTAAATACCTGTTCAATCAGTCTAGTGAAATGCTGGATATTGAGTATCTGATGGCGCCGATTGAGGAATATATACCGTTCCTGGAAAAGTAATGCACCTCTACAGCCTAGGAATAGCAAGGCCTACAGAGCGAATTGCAATATTTGGCGGCAAAATCCCTAGAACCCCTTCAACCAATGGTGTTCTGGTATGGCCATAGGCGTTAACCAGAGGCCAGTTTTCGACAGACTTCAGTTCTTCTGCGGTAAGAGAATTTATTCGAAATGGCGCATTTTCTGGGAGAAGTGAAACACACCCCGACAACACGATCAGAGCAAGGGCAGATATCAGTAGTTTTTTCATAATCTCAAAAACGTCCTACGTTGTTTGGCGCGGTTTCGGATAATAAGTGCAATTGGTAGTTGAGAGGTCAGCTGGTAGAGTCGGCGCCTCTCCCGACCAAGAGAAAAGCACTGATGAGCTACAGCCAGCTGACCGAGAACGAACGATACCAAATCGATGCATTAAAGAAAGTAGGATTTACACAAAAAGAGATTGCGGATCAGTTAGGGCGCAGCCCTTCAACCATCAGCCGAGAGCTGAAGCGCAATCGTGGCCTTAGAGGTTACAGGCCTGCTCAAGCACAACGACTTAGCGATGGTCGAAGAGCTGAGGCCCACAAAGCCATAAAGCTTACTGATGAAGTAAAAAGCTGGATTGACCAGCTAATACGCCAGGAACTTAGCCCTCAGCAGGTGGTGGATTACCTGCGGAAGCACAAGAAGGTATCCCTGCACCATGAAACGGTTTACCAGTTGATTTACAGAGACAAGGCCGTTGGCGGGAATCTCTATCAGCACTTGAGGGTCGCTTCGAAACCGTATCGTAAACGCTACGGTAGCTATGAACGGCGAGGAAAGATTAAGAACCGTGTGGATATTGATGATCGACCAGAAGTCGTAGATCGACGTAATCGTATTGGCGACTGGGAAGGCGACACCATCATGGGCAAAGGTCGAAAGAGTGCTT
>JALUYN010000097.1 GCA_027012915.1 Cellvibrionaceae bacterium | reverse complement strand
CGCCTCAAATCGCGCCACTCGTTGTTGCTCGTCGCTCATTTAGAACCACTAAACTCGCTTCTCGCGCCTAGATTGGCGCGATTTGAGACGCAACAGAAGCATCAGAATTAGTGTTAACAGGCCCTAGAGTCTGAGCTCTTTCGGCAACGAAAAGCTGATATTCTCCTCTCGCCCCGAAATTTCCGTCGCCACACTGGCTCCCAGCGCCTGCAACTTTGCCACCACATCCTGCACCAAATTCTCCGGTGCCGACGCTCCCGCAGTAATACCGATAGAATTCTTGGCCTGCAACCACTCTTCCTTGATATCACTGGGCCCATCGATCAGGTAGGACTCTGATCCACAACGCTCGGCTAATTCACGTAAACGATTGGAATTAGAGCTGTTAGGTGATCCGACCACCAGCACCAGATCATTTTCCAGCGCCAGCTGTTTTACAGCATCCTGACGGTTCTGCGTGGCGTAACAGATGTCATCCTTGCGCGGCCCTTGAATATTAGGGAAGCGTTGACGTAAGGCATCAATCACCTTGGCGGTGTCATCCATCGACAAGGTCGTTTGCGTCACATAAAAGAGGTTATCCGGGTTTTCAACCTGCAGGTTTTCAACATCCCGCTCATCCTCCACTAGATAGATAGCTCCACCATCGAGACTATTGTATTGCCCCATGGTGCCCTCCACTTCTGGATGCCCTTCGTGGCCAATGAGAACGCATTCCGCATTGTCATTGGAGTAACGTACTACTTCCATATGTACTTTGGTTACCAATGGGCAGGTAGCATCAAATACTTTGAGCCCACGACGTTGTGCCTCATCGCGAACTGCCTGTGACACGCCATGGGCACTGAAAATCACGATGACGTCGTCAGGAACTTCGTGCAGCTCTTCAACGAAGATAGCACCGCGCTCGCGCAGGCTATCGACGACAAATTTGTTGTGAACCACCTCATGGCGCACATAAATAGGCGCACCAAACACATCCAGCGCACGATTGACAATATCAATCGCGCGATCAACCCCAGCACAGAAACCACGGGGATTGGCCAAGTTTATATCGAGAGTCATAGTGGCCCCCTAGGCTTCTGCGGGTGCAGCCTGAACATTAATAATTTCAACATCAAACACAATATCGCGCCCGGCCAATGGGTGGTTAAAATCCACGATTACGTTTTGCTCGTCGAAGTCGTAAACCACACCGGGCAATTCTGCCTTTTGCGCGTCTGCAAATGACAACATCAACCCTTTCACCAGATCCACATCACTAGGGAATTGATCTCGTGGAATGCTCTGACGATTATTGGGATTGTTTGCGCCAAATCCATCTTCGGGCTTGATTACAAAAGCACCTTTATCACCAGGCTTCATACCATGAATAGCTTTCTCAAACCCTGGCAGCAAACTGCCGTCGCCTACTACAAACGAGGCTGGCTCTGCATCGAAGTTGGAGTCGACCACATCGCCGTTATCCAGTTTCAGAGAGAAGTGTAAGGTCACCCGAGTATCCGGGCCTATAACCAAAGAACTCATAATAATACTGCCTGTTATTTGGCAGGCGCTTTAAAGCCGCCAATTAAAAGTAAACCTGCCCCAGCCACAATGGCACTGTCGGCAATATTAAATGCTGGCCAATAGTGGTGTTCATAGTGAATCACAATAAAGTCCACCACATAACCCAAAGCTACGCGGTCGTAGAGGTTACCCAGGGCGCCTCCCAGAACCAGCGCTAACGCCAGCGATTCCATTCGATTGGTGTCTTTTACACGGGCCAACCAAATCACCAGAACCACACTGACAACAGCAGCCACAGTAGTAAAGAACCAGCGCTGCCAACCTCCAGCATCACTCAGAAAACTGAACGCTGCCCCTGTGTTGTGTAACAACGTCAGATTAAAAAAGCGAGTAATTTCCCAGGGCTGACCGTACTCAAAATGGGCGACGATCCAACCCTTGGACAGTTGGTCCAGCCCCAACACCAACAGCGCAAGGGCATACCAGGCGACGACCGTTTTTGTCATGGTAATGTCAGCTCAAACAGTTAGGCGAACAAGCGCTGCTCGCCGTCGCCTGCGACGTTTTCGACGCAACGGCCACAAAGCTCTTCATGCTCAGCGCTAGCACCAACATCCTCGCGCACATGCCAACAGCGAGCACACTTCTCACCAGCGGCTTTCTCAACTAGCACACTCAAGCCTTCGACCTCTGTTTCTTCAGCGCCATCTACGACACCCGCAACCACCTGGGCTTTGGAAGCAATCAGAATAAAGCGCAGCTCATCGCCCAGCTCATTGATGCGTTCGGCCAGCTCTTGATCACACCCCAAAGTTACCGCCGCCTGAAGAGAGCCGCCAACGACACCCTCAGCGCGCTTGGCTTCGATCACTTTGTTTACAGCATTCTTAACCTGAGCAACGAGACTCCAATAGCTATCACCTTTTTCGACAGAGGCCGGCAGACGAGGCAACTCGTACCACTGTGCAGCAAACACGGGGCAACCGTGCTCACCAGGGATCTGCGCCCAAATCTCATCGGCGGTAAAACTCAGTATTGGCGCGATCCAGCGGGCAAAAGCCTCGATGATATGATACAGCGCTGTTTGCGCAGATCGACGCGCCACGCTGTTTTCCTGCGTGGTGTACTGACGATCCTTAATGATATCCAGATAGAAACCGCCCAGATCCACAACACAATAGTTATGTAACTTCTGATAAATCAGATGGAAATTGTAACTGTCATAAGCCGCAACAATTTCTTCCTGCAATTGTGCTGCGCGCTCTACCGCATAACGGTCCAGAGACAGCATGGCCTCGGGCTGCAAAGCATCCTTTGCAGGGTCGAAACCGTGGAGATTAGACAGCAGGAAGCGGGCGGTATTGCGAATACGGCGATAGGAGTCTGCCGTACGCTTGAGGATCTCATCGGAAACCGCAATCTCGCCACTGAAATCAACGGATGCAACCCACAAGCGCAGTACATCAGCGCCCAGTTCATTCACTACTTTTTGCGGCGGAATCACATTGCCCAACGACTTGGACATCTTGTGGCCGTTTTCATCCACCGTGAATCCATGAGTCAGAACCGCTTTGTAGGGAGGCACATTGTTCATGGCCATCGAGGTTTTCAGCGAAGACTGGAACCAACCGCGGTGCTGATCCGAGCCTTCCAGATACAGATCCGCCGGAAATTGCAGCTCGTCGCGCTGTTCCAGTACAGCGTAGTGAGTCACTCCGGAATCAAACCAGACGTCCAAAGTATCTGTGACCTTGCTGTATAGGGCTGCTTCATCGCCCAACAATTCTGCTGAGTCCAATTCAAACCAGGCATCCATCCCTTCCGCTTCGACCTTTTTGGCCACGCGTTCAATCAACTGCGCGGTATCCGGGTGCAATTCCTGAGTTTCCTTATGCACAAACAGTGCAATGGGCACACCCCAGGTGCGCTGGCGCGAGATGCACCAGTCGGGGCTGGAGTCCAACATACTGTCGATGCGGGCACGTCCCCAGTCCGGAATCCACTGCACCTTATCGACCGCCTGCTTTACATCACCGCGCAAATCGTTCTTGGTCATACTCACAAACCACTGGGGTGTGGCACGGAAAATCAGTGGCGTCTTGGTGCGCCAGCAATGGGGGTAGCTGTGGGTAATTTTGGTCTTGTGTAGCAGGCTGCCCTTCTCTTCCAGAGTTGCGAGAACCTTTTCGTCCACCTTGTAGACGTGATCTCCTGCGAACAACTCAACCGAATCGCGGTATACCCCGTGATCGTCAACGTAGTTAAGGGTTTCCAGACCGTTTTTCTGCCC
>JALUYN010000096.1 GCA_027012915.1 Cellvibrionaceae bacterium | reverse complement strand
TAATCCCTTCAGCTGGACGGGCGTTTTCAAGGCGTTCAAACAATTCGTCAGTGGCCACTGGTGTTGGCGTCGAAACTCCTTGAGTTCACATAGAATCAAGGATTGGTTACACCTGTTGGAGTTGGACACCGTCGAAACCTACAGTGGTTTTTTCAGGCCTCCGTTTAATGGGGATGAACTGCTGTCTAAAATGTCCTTTTTCGAGAAGATAGGGCGGCGTTTCAATCTGCCTTTCGGCGGATACTATATATTGTTGGCTCGCAAGGAGCGTATAGGGCTTACACCTATCAAACCTCTGTGGAATTCGTTTCGCGGTGTTCGGGGGATCTCGGTTCCCAAGCCGTCGGTAGGAATGGCGGAACCTTCTGGGCGCAGCAAACCAGCTATGGTAAATTCCCGGCGCAGCGACGATCGCACGGATTCAAACTGACTTCCTTTCCACAACAATAGTTACATTAATAGCCGCAAACACATATGAGACAAATCGTACTAGATACCGAAACCACCGGTCTTGAGCCGTCCCAAGGCCACCGTATTATCGAAATCGGCTGTGTGGAGCTGGTCAATCGCAAGCTGACTGGGCGTCACTACCACCAGTATATTCAGCCCCAGAGGGAAATTGATGAAGGTGCTATTGCGGTTCACGGGATCAGTAACGAATTTCTGGCGGACAAGCCAGTATTTACACAGATTGCTCAGGAATTTCTGGAGTTTATCGACGGCGCTCAGCTGGTAATTCATAACGCCCCCTTTGACGTGGGTTTTATCAACCACGAATTTCGCTTACTGAATCTGCCTCAATTTCAGCCAGTGGAAACCTATTGCGATATTGTCGACACCCTTGTTATGGCGCGGCAAAAGCGCCCCGGGCAGAAAAACAATCTGGATGCCCTGTGTAAACACTACGGTGTAGACAACTCCCAGCGGGATCTTCACGGCGCTCTATTGGATGCCGAAATTCTGGCCGACGTCTATTTGTATATGACCGGTGGCCAGACCAATCTGTTACTGCATGGAGATAATAGCGAAGGCGACGATGCCGATGCCGATTCGGGTGGAAATGCGATTAGGCGCTTGGGTGAGTCTCGTGGGGCTTTACGGGTAATCAGGGCTTCTGAGGAGGAGCTGCAATTGCACGAAACCAAGCTCAATTCGCTGGGTGATGGTTGCGTGTGGCGTGCCACACAAGAGTAATTGCAAATATAATTCACATTAAAAAAGCCTTGCAATCAACTGATATGCAAGGCTTTTTTGTATTTAAGGCTATTTTGCGGCCTGAAGTATTCGGCGAACGTGATCCAGTGTCAGATCGCGGGTTTCCGACAGCGCCGTTAATCCCATCTTCTCCATATTGCGCACCAGAGTCTCGATTCCCTCGTCATCGATACCATAGTGAGTGATGTTGGTAGTAATACCCAGAGAATTGAAGAAGGCCTCTGTTTTGTCGATTGCCTGATCAATCTTTTGGTCTTCACTGCCCTCATTGATGTCCCAAACGCGCTCGGCAAATTGCAGAAGCTTGGCACGCTTATTCTCTTTTCGCTCGCGCAGCAGATGCGGAAGTATGATGGCGAGGGTGCGACCGTGGGCAATATCGAACAGGGCGGTCATCTCGTGCCCGATCATATGTGTTGACCAATCCTGCGGCACACCGCGTCCGATAATGCCATTCAGGGCATTGGTCGCAGACCAGATAAAGTTTTTACGCGCTGCCATATCGCTGTTGTCGTTGTAGGTTACCGGGCCGTCTTCAATCAACGTCTTGAGAACACCTTCGGCAATGCGTTCCTGGACTTTGGCCTGGGTGGGGTAGGTTAGGTATTGCTCAATCACGTGTACAAAGGCATCGGCGACACCATTGGCGATCTGCTCTTTGGGCAGAGTCAGTGTCAAATCCGGATCAAGAAATGAGAACTTGGGAAATACCAGCGGGCAAGCAAATGGAAATTTTTGCTTGTTAAAGGTAATCACTCCCGCGGAATTCATCTCTGAGCCGGTGGCAGGCAGGGTCGCAATACATCCCAGAGGCAGGGCTTTTTTGGCAGGAACCGGTTTAAACCCGTGGAACAATAAGTTCTGCTGATCGCTTTCTTGTTTCGCTGCCAGTGCCACAAACTTGGTGCCGTCCATAACCGACCCGCCACCAACGGCCAACAGAAAATCGATTCCTTCGGCCTTAACTATATTGACTGCTTCCATCAATGTCTCGAAGCGTGGATTTGGTTCAATACCACCAAATTCGACGACATCACGCTCGCCCAGCCCGGCCAGGACCTTGTCCAGAGTTCCGTGGCGCTTAACGCTGCCGCCACCATAGAGCACCAGTACTTTGGCGTTTTGTGGAATCAGTTTGTCGAGCTCGGACAGGCGATTCTGGCCAAATACAATATGGGTCGGATTGTAAAAGTCGAAATTTTGCATTGGATGTCCTCTTTGCTTGATTTTCTGTTTTGTTTTAGTAGGTACAGTTTATTACTCAGCAACGTAATTAGAATGGGTATTTATCCCTAAAGCATGCCTAAAACTATCATTGGAGAGAATTTTTAAGGTTTCGCGGCAATGTTTCAATTAGACTCATGGGGTCTGGCATAGAGACTGCCCGGATACTTGATAAGTACTTTTCTGGAGATTGTCGTGACTCAACTGGTTGAAAATGTAAAAGCTCTGGCTTTGAAAGAGGGCGTGAATCGTACCCCATTGGCCGGGGTTAGGGTCTACAAAACCTCGCGAAATCTGGAACGAGCTCCACTGTGTTACCGTCAGGGAGTTATATTTGTGGTCCAGGGCCGCAAACGCATCTTTATCGACAATCAGGGCTATGACTACAATCCAGACAATTATCTGGTTTTGACGCTGCCCATGGCCGCTGAGTGTGAAACGTTGGTAGAGACGGGCAAGCCAATGCTGTCGCTGATGATTGATCTCGATCTGGGAATGCTGGGAGAGATGGTGCGTGTTATTGATGAATTTGGCCGTTCCAGTGTTACGGACAAACTCAGTGATGCCAAAGGAATGTATGTCAGCCGCTGTACAGAGCATCTCGCCAGTGCCGTGACGCGCTTGACCGCCTGCCTCAAGTCGCCAATGGAATCCTCCTTGCTGGGGCAGGGGTTGGTTCGCGAGGTAATCTACCATCTGCTGTGCGGCCCGCAGGCGGCGCCTCTGTTTTCTTTGGTGTCTTACAATACCCACCTTTCGCGCCTGGAAAAGGTGCTGAACCATCTGCACGGTCACTATCAGGAAAGCCTCGATGTGGATCAACTGGCGGACATGGCCAATATGAGCACGTCATCGTTTCACCGCAACTTTAGATTGGTGGCGGCATCCTCACCCAAGCAATACGTCAAGAAATTGCGTCTTAACAGAGCTCGCGAGTTACTGCTTGACCAAGGCTTCAAGGTCAAACAAGCCGCTGCAGAGGTGGGCTATGAAAGCCCCACGCAATTCAGTCGAGAGTTTAAGCGCTATTTCGGCATGTCCCCCCAGGAGTTTGGACGTGAGCCCGGGGTTGCACCGGTCTAGGCCCTAGTGAAAATCTCGCGAGCTCTGGGTTAACTCTCCCAATGCATGGCTGTAATCTTCAATATCGCCTGCAATAACATGAGCTACGCTGTCTTTGCGCTCGAGAACCCCTTTAATTACGACAATTCGGGCTTTGAGTACTTCTTTACGCCGGCGTTGCTGTAAATGTTTCCAGATCACCACATTGCTATTGCCTGTTTCATCTTCCAGAGTCATAAAAATAACCCCGGTGGCAGTCCCCGGTTTCTGACGCCCCGTGACAACACCCGCAATGCGC
>JALUYN010000095.1 GCA_027012915.1 Cellvibrionaceae bacterium | reverse complement strand
GTGGCTGGTGAGGGTGCGGCGACTGGCGCGGAACTTTATGTTGGGCATGGCACTGTCTGGGTGAATGGCGATAATGGCTATATTGCCATGCAGGTCAGTGGGTTATAAGTGCTTCCGGGGGCCGGTCTCACGGATTCAGGGTTTACGCATGACACTCTCCTCTGTATGTGAGTCACTCTGCCAAACGCGCTGGTAGTAGGACTTGATTACGGTTTTTTATCCTGTGGCAGGAGTGCTTTTTTAAGATATCCTTAAAGCAGACTTTAAGGTCAAGGCCTCATTTTAAATTCGTTATACAACCTAAATGTTTGTCATGAGCGCTCAGCTGAAGACTTGACCTTTGGGCAGCCTGGCGGTTGTAAGCTGGCTACGAGTAAACAAATGAGGGTAAGCCAATGCGAGTCTCCGAGCTGGCTCAGACGGGAGGGGTAACGGCAGAAACGGTACGTCACTATACAAGGGAAGGGTTGTTGCAACCGCACCGCGACCCGCGCAACGGTTATCAACTCTACGATATAGAGTCCTTGGGGCGCCTACGTTTTATCGACTGCCTGCGTTCGCTGGGTGTTAGTCTTCCAGAGATCAAACAAATATTATCTTGGGCGGATCAAGGCACCGTAGAGTTTAATGAACCAGTACCACTCGCCACTCAAAGGCGACGTCTTCACTTGCGGACCCAAGAACTTCAGGTGATAGCGCGATGGTTAGATAACATGAACCAAGACAAGATGACTGAAAGCTTCAGGCTGAAGGAACTAATCGAATCGCTTGGGACAGGTAAATTAGTTTTCGAGGCTAATGATTCGCGAAGTAATCATTAGTGATGCGGCGAAGTCATGGCACTGTGCGTATCCACCATCCCTATCATGGATTGCAGATGCCAGAGTTACCAGACGGCAAACGTAATAATCAGCAGCGCTGCTAGCGTACGAGTCGCGGGGCTACGTATCCATATTGAGACACGGCGCGCTGCCACTCCGGTCGCTAGGATGGCAGGCAAGGTGCCGAGCCCAAAGGCCCCCATCATCGCGGCGGCACGCAATGGCTCGGCTACAGCAAGACTCCAGGCCAGCATCGAATAGATTAGCCCACAGGGCATCCAGCCCCATAGCGAGCCAAGTGCGAATGCTTGGGGTACTTTTACAACAGGCATCAAGCGACGGCCTATTGGTTCGATGCGGCGCCACAGGACGCGCCCCAGTGCCTCGATACGTAGCAAGCCCTTCCACCAGTTGGCGATATACAGTGCCATTAGTATCAACATGACCGCCGCCAGGATACGCAACACCAGGGCGAAGCTGTCCAGTGCATGGTTGAGCACGGAACCGAGCAGGGCCACCAAGGCACCAGCGATCATGTAGCTGCTGATACGACCTAAATTATAGCCGAGCAACAGACCTGCTAAACGCCTCGGCTGTCGCATGCTGGGGGGCACAGCAAAGGTCAGGGCACTCATGATGCCGCCACACATGCCGATACAGTGCGCGCCTCCCAGCAAGCCGAAGACGAAGGCCGCCGCCAGCGGCGGCAGGCTCATGTCGGCGTGATTCATTTAAGGGGCACCTTTGGAGCTACCCGCCGTATCACGGGAGGGGCTGATGGTGAAGGCCGCCGGAGGCGAACCGTACGGTGATACGATTTCGACCTGTTCGGGTGGATAGCAGAGTCCTTGGTCGGAACAGCCCTGAAAGGTCACCATGATGGCCAGCGGCCCGGTAACGGTGTCGCTCGCCTCGATGGGCGCACTCACCAACACCTGATCGTAGAAAACGTTAATGTTCCCTAAAGACGCGTGCGACATTGGCTCGCCAGGCGGCAAAGCCAACTCACCGAAATTGATATCTTGAGAGAGACTCTCAATCGCGAACTGATGCCGGTGAAGGTAGTAATTTTCGGCGGCGGTGAAGCCGATATAAACTCGATCATCGTCTCGCCAGGCGGTGGTTCGGAAGGCTTCTTTAGCCGGTAGAAAGTCACGTTGGGGCGAACGGTTAAAGGGGGAACTTTTGTCACCAACCTCAAACATCTCTTCACGTGCCGCTACCGGGGTGACTATAAAGAGTGCCACCGTTAGAAAAGCGAAGACTTGTTTCATGAGTTTAACGCCGCCTTTGGCTTATCCATTGGCTGACCTCTGGACCAAGCGACCAGAGCAAAGCCCGCGACGATCATTGGTAGTGTCAGTAGCTGCCCCATGGTTAACCAGCCAAAAGCGATGAATCCCAACTGAGGGTCGGGGAGGCGCACGAACTCTACGATGAAACGGAAGGCTCCATACAGAAGCAGGAACAGCCCAGAGATGAGGCCTCGCTGACGCGGTCGGCGCGATAGCCACCACAGCACGGCAAACAACACGACACCTTCAAGGGCAAACTCGTAGAGAGCCGAAGGATGGCGTGGCTCTGGGCCCAGCTCCATCATGGATGGAAACACCATTGCCCAAGGTACATCACTAACTCTTCCCGGTAACTCGTGATTGATGAAGTTACCGAGGCGACCCGCTCCCAGGCCGATGGGGACTAACGGAGCAATGAAGTCAGTCAGTTGAATAAAAGCCAGTTGATGTTTGCGAGCAAACAGCCAGGCAGCCACTAATACACCGGCAAGGCCGCCATGAAAGCTCATGCCTCCTTCCCAGATTTTTAATAACCAAAGGGGGTTTGCTTGCAGTTGTTCGAGCCCGTAAAACAGCGCATAGCCAAGACGGCCGCCAACGATGATGCCGATGGCGCCGTAGAAGATCAGGTCGCCCATATCATCGTGGCTTAGGCCGAGTCGGTGGGCTCGATGCCGACCCAACCACCAAGCAGCGACTAGCCCGATGACATACATTAAGCCATACCAGTGGATCTGAAGAGGGCCTATGGCGATGGCGATCGGATCAATTTGAGGGTATTGCAACATATACATTCCTTAACTTAGCGTTACAGATGGAGTCATTAATAAAAAAATAATGCGTTTTCATAACCGTTTTATCGTTTCCACTTCTCGACTTCTTGGATGACTCGCTCAACATCTTCAGACGTTATGTAACCTGTATGTTTGTAACGAATAGTGCCTTCGGTATCGACCAGATAGCTTTCTGGGGCGCCATACACACCTAGCTCAAAACCTAGGTTACCCTCTGGATCAAAGATGTTGACTTCAAAAGGGTTCCCGAACTCGTCAAGAAACTCGAGCCCCTTTGCCTGGGTATCCTTGTAGTTGATGCCAACCAAGCGGACGCCTCGCGCGGCTAAGTCCAATAACTGCGGCATTTCATGCTTGCAAGTGGGGCACCACTCTCCCCAAACATTGACCAATGTCACCTTATCTTTAAAAAGAGATTCATCAACGACCCTTGAGGGGTCTTCCAGCGTCGTCAGGTTGAAGGCCGGAAACGGCTGAGCTAACAAGGGGGAATCTCTGGCGCTAGGATCCATTGATAAGCCCTGATAAAAGAAAAAGCTCAAACCAAAAAAGCCCAATAGGGGTAAAAATAGCAATGTCCGAGATTTCACGTATACGTCTCACAGGTAGTAGCGGGTAAGTGCCTGCTGAGCATTGTTAGTGCTTACGGAAGTTGATTTGGAGCACTAGGTTGCATCGGTCATGGCTTCCGAGCCCATAGGCGTTTCGCCAGCAGCGGCAGCAATGTGATGCCACTGATGAGGACCAGCGCGATCGTGAGACCACGGGAGTCGGCGGTAATTAGCACTTCGCCGAACTTGACGATCAGATACGCCGTGGGGATTACGCCGGCCAATGTGGCGATCAAAAAGCGCCAGAAGGACAGGGGTGTAATACCTGCCGCGTAGCTGATGGCATCAAACGAAATGAAGGGCACCAATCGGGATGCAAAAACGATGAGCATCAAGCCGGTTTGAGAGCGTTCCTTCCCCAGCCAGTTAAGGATGGGACGCGTACGCGACCAGCGTTGCATTACCTCATAGCCGAGCAAACGAGCAATGCAGAAAGCGAGCAGAGCGCCGGCTTCGGCACCGATAACGACATAGGCCGTTCCCCAAACTGGGCCGTAGATCGCACCGGCCACCATGGCAATCGGACCACTGGGGATCGGGCTCATGACAATGGCCGTAATCATCATAAAGATGATGGCCAATGGCCCCCAGACGCCCAACCCATCAACCCATTCACGCAAGGCCTGCTTATCGGTCAAGACCGACAAGGCGCCGGTCTCCATCAGGATCCAATAGAGGGACGCCAAGCCCATCAGTAGAGAGAGCCCCAAAAAGAGCTTTTGCTTTACACTAAGCTTGGTTGCCATGTCCATCTCAGTTGTGGGGAGCAGGGAGACATGTCATCTCAGCCCTGTACCGTGATGGAGTATCATTCAACACCCAATATTTCGCGAAGCTGGTCGGTCGACACTGCACCATTGATACGCTGTACTTTCCCGGCTTCATCACGGTAGTAGCTGGTCGGCGTCCCTGTAGCACCGGCCTCACGCATGATCTGGGCATGCTTTCTGAGCAGCGCTTGACTCTCCTCCGACGGCTCCACCGGTTTTATGCCGCCATTGCGAAATTCCAATTCATGGGTTTCGAGAGCGCTAGCCGGATTGTCGGCTTCAAGGATTGCGGCAGCTTTGCGAAGACTGTCCTCTGATAGCACGCCGACCAGCACGTGACGAAGCTGTAGTACGCCTTGCTCGATTAGCGGGCGTGAATTCTTCCAGAGTGCGTTGCAGTAGGGGCAGTTGGGGTCTGTTAGTGTGTAAACAATATGCGATGCATCATCATTCCCCTCCGAGATAAAACGAGTGTTTTCAAACGCACTCCAGGCAGCTTCCAGCATGGGTTCCAGCACCAGAGCCTGAAGCTGGCTTTCCATGACGGCATTGCCCTGGGGGTCGATTAACGTACCAATGACGGCATAGTCGGAAGAGGAAGAAATATAAGCCGCCATAGGCTCATTATCATAAGACAAGGCATAGCCTTGGAGGTCGTCAGGCGCTTCGAAGATGCCATGGAATGTGAACCCTTGATCCACCAACACGGTAATCGTCTTGGGCAAGGGAGACTCAGTATTAGCGGCAATGCCGGCCTGATGACTCTCATTGGCATCGGTTCCTGCTTCCTGCGCCAACGCAGGCAACGTAATAAGACCTAACAGACCTGCAGCGGCTAGGTAATAAGTAGAATGTAGGATATGCCTCATGAATGCTCTCTTTATCAATTACTGTTTTTCCAAGGGATTAGGTCGATCACATTTACTGGCTGGTTTTAGTGCTTCTTATTAAAAAACAGGTGCTTGATAAGCGCAGCAACACCAAGCCCCAGTGCAATAATCAACAAGATCGCTATTAGGCCCATCCCCGCCATACCCCACATGCAACTATCACTTCCCATCATTTTGAATTCCTCTTTAACACTACGGTGTTTGGTTTAGGCGCGATGAACAGCATCGTTTGGACGTGGTGTGGCATTGCCGGTATCTGGCGTGAAACGGCGTAGCCGCAACGAGTTAGTCAGCACAAAGACACTGGAAACGCTCATGGCCGCCGCCGCCAGCATGGGGCTGAGCAATACGCCGATGAACGGATAGAGCATGCCCGCCGCCACGGGGATTAGCGCTACGTTGTAGCCATAGGCCCAGACGAAATTGCTGATAATGGTCCGGTGGGTGCGCTTGGAGAGCGCCGTGGCATTGACGATGCCTCGCAAATCGCCACTCATCAGCACCACATCGCCGGACTCGATGGCGATATCGGTGCCAGTACCGATCGCAATGCCCACGTCGGCCTGGGCCAAAGCGGGTGCATCGTTGATCCCGTCCCCCACAAAAGCGACACGCTTGCCCTCCGCCTGGAGACGCCGGATCTCTGCCGCTTTCTGGTCGGGCAGCACCTCAGCGAGAACCTGCTGGATGCCAACCTGTCGGGCGATAGCATCGGCAGTGGCACGGTTATCGCCGGTGAGCATGGCCACCTCCAACCCTTGCGCTTTGAGTGCTGTGATAGCGTCGGCAGAGCCCTCCTTGAGGGGATCCGCCACCGCGATGACTGCAGCAAGCTGACCGTCTACCGCGGCATAGAGCGGGCTCTTGGCGTTCTCGGCAAACACCTTGGCGCGTGTTTCTGCCTGGCCGAGCTCGATTTCCAGCCGATGCATGTAACGATCAGCTCCCACATGTACCAAGCGGCCGTCGACCTCGGCTTCAATGCCGTAGCCAGGCTCGGCACTAAAGCGACTGACCGAGGGTAATTCCAGCCCACGGGCCTTGGCGCCCTGTACAATAGCTTCGGCGATGGGGTGCTCGCTTTGAGCTTCCACTGCCGCGACCAGTCGCAGCACGTCGTTTTCATGACCGTTAATTGCTTCGAAGTCGGTCAGTTCGGGGCGCCCCTGGGTCAAAGTGCCGGTCTTGTCCAGCACCACCGTATTCATCTTGGCCAGCGTCTCAAGCGCCGCCCCTTTGCGAAATAGCACTCCCATCTCGGCCCCTTTCCCGGTACTGACCATGATGGCCGTTGGGGTAGCCAGGCCCATCGCACAGGGGCAGGCAATTAGCAGTACACTAACGGTAGTGACGAAGGCAAAGGACAAAGACGGCGACGGTCCGAAAGCGAACCAGAGTGCAAAGGTAATCGCGGCGATAGCGATGACCACGGGTACAAACACACCGGCAACCTTGTCGGCTAATTGCTGAATTGGGGGCTTCTCCGCCTGGGCCGTTTCCACCATCTTGACGATCTGCGACAGCACGGTGTCGGCACCGACTCGCGTGGCCCGGAAGGTAAGTGCACCGTTCTTGTTGATGGTGCCACCGACGACTTCGGAATCCCTCTGTTTGACGACCGGCACTGGCTCACCGCTGATCATCGACTCATCAACGTAGGAGTGACCCTCCTCAACGATGCCATCGACTGGAACACGCTCCCCTGGGCGAACCAAAATACGATCGCCCGTGACGACGGCGTCGATAGGCAGCTCGACGGTTTCATCCTCACGGATGACGCGGGCAGTTTTCGCCTGTAATTGCAGAAGCTTCTTGATAGCTTCGGAGGTGCGGCCCTTGGCAATGTGTTCAAAATAGCGACCGAGCAGAATTAACGTCACGATCACCGCCGCCGCTTCGAAATAGCTCACGGCGGTTCCGACGGGGAAGAGCGCGGGCACCAGCAGGGCGGCGACCGAATAGAAATAGGCAGCGCTCGATCCGATCATAACGAGGCTGTTCATGCCCGGATTAAAATGCCGGAGTTCGGCGAAGCCGACGCGATAGAAGCGTGCACCAGCATAGAACTGCACCGGTGTGGCCAATAACCACTCAACGCCCATCCAGCCGCGATGCGGCATTAGACTCGTCAAAAGCGTGTCAAAGGCGGGAATCATTTTCCCCATGGCGATGATGACCACCGGAATCGTAAATATTGCCGCGAGCACGACTCGGCGGCGAAGCTCGGCTCTCTCCCGGTCCTCGCTGTCCGTTGATGGCGGCGTATCGGTATCCTGTGGTTCATAGCCTGCTTCGCGGATGGCATGCTGAATACGCGGTAACGAAACGGCTCCCGGCAGGAAACGAACGAAGGCTTTTTGGGTGGCGAGGTTGACACTTACTTCCACCATGCCGGGCAGCTTCGTTAGCGTTCGCTCTATCCGAGAGACACACGATCCGCAACTCATGCCGGTGATGGGAATGTCGAGACTTTCCACCACCGGCTGATAGCCCGCCGTTTCAATGGCGTTGAGTAGGCTAGTGGTCGCGGTACCTGCTTCGACCTGGATAGCCGCCTTCTGTGCGGCGAGGTTCACTTGAGCGTTGATCACGCCTGGCTGCTGGCTGAGTGCGCGCTCCACACGCCCAACACAGGAAGCACAGGACATACCACGAATCTCGATATCGACGTTTTGCGCCATAATGAAGATCTCCTGTTATTTATTGACGACCCGATATGCGAGCTTGATTCCCCATGTTCGCTGTCGAGAAAGTGCTGATCATTCAGCCTGCTCAGCGATAGCTTCAACAATCGGGCAGCCTTCCTGCATAGGCCCTTCGCCTGCACACTCACTCAATGTTTTCGATAATACGGCTTCAATCCGCGTGAGGTGCTTGATCTGCTCGCGCACCTTGTGCAGCTTCTCCCCGGCGATGCGTTTAGCTTGCGCCCGGTCGCCATTAGCATCCTGAAGCATTAGCAGCTCCCGAATCTCTTGCAGCGTGAAGCCCCACTGCTTGGCATGGACGATAAACTGCAACCGATCCACAGCTTCCAGTGGGTAACGCCGATAGTTGGCATCGGTCCTCCTCGGAGGAGGCATAAGTCTCTCTTTTTCGTAGAATCGAATCGCCTGGCTAGCGACCCCGCTTCGTTCGGCAAGCTCGCCGATACTTAGTGTTTGCATAGCGTTACCTCACGACATTATTAATCCAAGCTTCTGGCAGCCTGACTCAACGAATCTACCGGTCGGGGCTCCTATTGCTCCGGTTGGCGCACGACCCTAAGGTAGGGCGTCTTGGTGTTCCAGCCTTCGGGAAAGTGTTGCCTAGCGTCATCATTCGATAGCGATGGCGAGATGATGACATCGTCACCATTTTGCCAGTCAACGGGGGTGGCCACTTTGTGCTTGTCAGTTAGCTGAAGCGAATCGAGAACCCGCAGTATCTCGTCGACATTACGTCCTGTGCTGGGTGGATACGTCAAAGTGAGACGAATTTTCTTGTCAGAATCGATGATGAAGACCGTACGCACCGTCAGTTTGGGGTCGGCTTTGGGATGGATCATTCCATAAAGCTTCGCTACCACCTGATCTTCGTCAGCCAGCAAGGGGTAGTTCAGGGCCGTGCCCTGAGTCTGTTCAATATCCCCCGCCCAGTCGTGGTGAGAGCTGAGGGGATCCACCGAAACCCCAACCAGTTTGGCACCCCGCTGGGTGAATTCGTTCTTTCGCTTGGCAAACGCGCCCAGTTCTGTGGTGCATACTGGCGTAAAATCAGCGGGGTGCGAGAACAGCACCGCCCAGCTGTCGTCAAGCCATTGGTGAAAGTTGACCGTGCCTTGCGTGGATTCGATCGTGAAGTTTGGTGCTGTCTCGCCCAGTTGTAGCGCCATGGAAATGTCCTCATGTCATTCATTGAGTAGCCACCATAACTTTGAAGTCAACTTTAAGGTCAAGCTTGATGTGTAATATTTGCAATTCGATAGGAGACAAATAATTTGTCAATAAAGGTTGACCTTAAAGCAGCTGTAAGCCTTAAAATTCTTACGGCGTTAAAATGGATATGATAGGAGGTAGCACCATGGGATTGGTATCAATACCCTTGTTGGCCGTCTCCATAACTTAAGTTGCGATAACACATTGGAATCTCTCTCTTCCATCGGCTTGGTCGGCGCCTTTATCGGCGGATTGGTCTCCTTCTTCTCGCCCTGCACGCTGCCCCTGTTACCGGCCTACCTGTCGGTGGTCACAGGCGGTAGTGCCGGTAAAGCCGACAGGCGGTTAGAGGCATTGACCCTCAGTGCCTTCTTCGTCTTCGGCTTCAGCATCGTGTTCATCCTACTCGGGCTCGGCGCCAGTAGTATCGGGCAACTGATGCGAGGGTATCGCCAAGAATTCAACTGGGTTGCCGGCTCGGCGGTGATCGTGCTGGGCCTCTTCATGACCGGCGTGTTCCGATTGCCGCTTTTCCAGCGTACCTTTCAGTTCACCCCCAATGTCCAGGGTGGCTCTCCGCTTTCGGCTACTGTGTTCGGGGTATCTTTTGCCATCGGCTGGACGCCCTGTATCGGCCCCATCCTGGGCGCCATCTTGATGGCCACGTCCAATGCTGCTAGTGCCCAGGCTGGAATGATATATCTCAGTGCCTACTCGGCAGGACTGGCGCTACCTTTTCTTGCCAGCACTTTACTGATTAACCGATTCGCTCTGCATCGGCAAAGCCTAGGAAGGTGGAGCGCCTATGCTCGCCCCGTGGCGGGCACGGTTGTGATCCTGATGGGCATCGCCATCGTCTCGGGTACCATGACGCGGCTTTCCAGTATCATGGTCGACCTTTTTCCCTCCCTGGCGACCCTGGGGTAGCCAGGCCGTCAGAGAAGTAGAGATTAATTTTCATACTGACTCCTTAGGAAGCTTATTAGGCTGAGCTAGTCTCCTAAAAGGAGATTATTTTTATAAAGCTTAGAACTTGATTCCTCTCATTATTAATTTAGTTTTCTCACCTACTTACTTTAATTAGGGGCTTCGTGGCGAGCTAACTTCCAGGCGCAGCGAATGCTGCAGTATTTTTTGAAAAAAACATTTATTATAGTAGGCCTTCCTGAATCCTAGCTGAATAATAAAAATCATGGCAAGTAACGCACAGCTACCTGGTTTATCTTTATATTTCGTGAGTAGTTACCTGATTACCTTTCCTTGATTTTTCTTTTAGGTTGTTCTAGCTTTATTATGCCAAGCAAGAGCTATGGTGAATAAAATCTGATTTAATAAATGGAGAATCGAGATGAATTTTGGAAAATATGAGAATTGCATTGAAGCTTGTCACGTATGTGCAGCGTATTGTGACAAGTGTGCAACTGAGTGCCTAAAAGAAGACGACGTAAAAATGATGGCGGAATGTATTCGCCTTAAAATGCAATGTGCTCAAATTTGCCGGTTAGCCGCTTCATTCATGGCACAAGAAAGCGAGTTTGCGCACGAGATCTGCCGTCTATGTGCCGACATTTGTAAAAAGTGTGGTGATGAGTGTGCAAAACATGATGCAACCCATTGTCAAGAGTGTGCTCAAGCTTGTCATCGCTGCGCTGAAGAATGTGCCGCAATGGCCAGCTAAGCTTCAAACCAGCCGGGGCAAGCGCTCCGGCTCGACGTGAACTTCTATGGAGAAATTCATTTGCTTTAACTCAGGCTTTCAAATTATTGAGGTAATTATTTTGAAATAAACTCTAGTAGAAGCAAGCCTACTGCGAGCCTCTTTTAAGGAAACACTGCATAAATACGACCGTTGCTGCCTAAGTGCCACCGGCAGGGCAAAATACAGTTTTCCACTACCCGCCAGAGTTCTCGATGAAACAGATCTCGTTTGCTCAGGCTGAGCACCAGAACAATAAGAAGGTCACCCGCCGGGAAGTGTTCCCGACGCGACCCGGGAAGTGTTCCCGACGCGACTGATCTTTCTTATTCAGTTTAGTGACAGTGGTATTGTGGGTCGCCTGTTCGATCAGGCCCCACATGAAGTGACGAAGACCATAAAAAAGCTTGGGCATACGCCCAAGCAATCGATCAAAACAGCTTCTCTGCTATGCTACTAACTCACCCTAGAAACTATACTGGGCAGCCACCATCACACGGCTCGCATCTTCTTCACGGCCATCGGCCAACTCCGTTTCGAAATAGCCGTACTCAATTCCGTACATCAAGCGTTCGTTGGGAGTCCACATCAGATTAAGAAATGTATTCTTGTTCTTTCTACCTGCATTCCCACCTACGGTAGGGTCGCCCAATTTGACATCGGTATAGCCATGGGACGCGTTCAGTGAATAGTGTGGTGATATTTGATAAGAAAGACCAAGGGCTCCGCTATCGCCAGATAGCGTTTGCAGCTTACCGTTGGTATCGACGTAGGCATCGGCACCGTTGAAGTAATCGCCAGACAGATAGAGGTAACTGTTCGCCCCCTCGCTGGCGTTCACGATCGCTCTCAAGGTCACCGGTCCGGCATGGTAGGCACCTGCGGCGAAGGCCCCATAGCCCATTTCCGTATCCTTCTCGCTGCCGGTATCGTACTTCAGCTGCCGGGCGATGCCGGCGATTGAGTAGGAAAAGTCACCCATACTATCTTCATAGCGCAGGCTCAACGCGGGCATCGATGATACGGCATCGTCATTATCTGGTAGCAAACCATCTTCTGGCACTGAGCCATCTATATTCTCAGCCAATTCAGCTTGAGGGTCTTCCACGGCTATCGAGAACGCTCCCGTGGTGTAGCGCAACTGGGCAAGGCGCGTACCATAGCCACCCATGCTTCCCGCCGTGCCGAAGAAATCCAGTGTGGGCGTGGAAGCGACAAAGGTGTTATAATTCGACCAGGTCTGTCCGGCAAGGATGCCATTCCAGGACCCATAGGCATGCCGTAGTCTGAAGCGCGTATTGTCATCGTTGTAGGACCAGAAGTCCCCTTCGATAACGGTGTCTAGCGTGCTCCCCTCGACAGGCGTGCTGGTTCGAAAGCCAATGCGGCTCTGGGTGGCGGATATCTGAAACTGATCACCGACCTTACCTTCCGACCTTTCGACTTCTCCAAAGTAACCTTCGTTTGCCGATCCGGCATCCCGATCGAAGTTGTAAGCCATGTTCAGCCTGGCGTAGCCATAAAGACTCACGGTGGTCTCTCCCGATTGGATTTCCAGGGCCGAAACATACGTCGAGCCGATTGCCAAGGCCATAACCGTCATGCTGACCAAGGGAATCTTCTTGTTATTCCACATGATGACACCTCTTTATGAATTGTCTTGTTTTTACGCCGATTGCGGCACTATAAAGTTAGCGAAGAGTTATTGTCAAATCTGGTGTATGACCATCAGGCGGCGTCTCTGCCAGTTTGATCATCCACCTGCTCTCCATCCCGAAACTGGACGTTGTCCACGACCAGCTTCAGTTGGTCGAACCCCTTGATCCGCTTCCAGCGTTTTTGGGCGGATTGGAGTAATTTGAACACCATCGATAAGGTGGTGTCGCGAGAGCCGCAGGATCGGCTCTGCTTGGTTCTTAACCGCACGGTGGCGAAGGTGGATTCAATCGGATTGGTGGTCCGCAAGTGAATCCAGTGAATGGCCGGGAAATCGTAGAAGGCCAACAGCTCGTCCCGGTCCTTCTCAAGGTTTTCCATGGCCTTCGGGTACTTGTCCTGAAACCGCTTCAACGTGCTGTCAAAGGCCTTGTGTGCGCTGTCACGGGTCTCCGCCAGATAGATCTCGTGCAAGGCTGACTTCACTTTCGGTTGTACTGACTTGGGCAGCTTGTCCAGTACGTTAGCGGTCTTGTGCACCCAGCACCGCTGGTGCCGGGTTTCCGGAAACACCTTGCTCAGCGCTTTCCAGAAGCCCAGAGCCCCGTCGCCTACGGCCAGCTTGGGCGCATGATCCAGGCCACGTTCCCGCAAGCCAGTGAGCAGCTCACGCCAGCTGGCTTCAGACTCCCGGTGGCCATCTTCAACAGCCACCAGCTCCTTGTGGCCGTGCTCAGTGACCCCAATGATCACCAGCAGGCAGAGCCGGTCATCCAGGCGGACATTGCTGTAGACACCGTCCGCCCACCAGTAAACGTAGCGCTTCTGGCCCAGGTCACGGTGACACCACTCCTCGTGCTCCTTCAGCCACTGGGCCTTGAGCCGGGTCACCGTATTGGCGGACAACCCCTTGGCCTGCTCACCGACCAAGGCGTTCAGAGCCTCCTGAAAGTCGCCAGAGGAGACCCCTCGCAGGTAGAGCCAAGGGATGAGCTCATCCAGACTCCGAGCCCGCTTCAAGTACGGCGGCAGGAGCTGGCTGTTAAAGCGAATGCCGGAGCCGCTGCGGTCTCTGACCTTGGGCACCTGAACGTCAACATCCCCAACGCCTGTCTGGATTGTGCGCTTGGGTAGGTGTCCGTTGCGCACCACAGCTTGGCGCCCATCAGGTGTTGAAACATCGGCATACTGGTTCAGCAAGCCCTGAAGCTCCGACTCGACCGCCTTGGCAATCAGGTCACGGGCACCCTGACGGATCAGCTCGTGCAATGGGTCGGTGGTGGCCACCTCTGGTTGTGAAAGAGCGTGCAGGTTAGACTTGGACATGGCGTATCATTCCTCTGTTGGTTGTGATCTTGGCGGTGATCAACCAACAGGATACGCCACCCCTTCAGCCTGCTTCCATACACCAGAAATCACCATAGCTCGTTAGCGAAAATTCCTGAATTAAAGCTGAATTTGTTTGCCGAGATACTAGTTTTTCATAAAAAAGGTCAGCTCATGGCTGACCTTCTTAATTCATGTCAAGACTAAAGGATATCAATAGGCGACATGTAGTTCATAACGGTTACTGTCACTTTGGTTATTACCTCCCAATGAGCTACCACTCACCTCAAGCTGATAATTGCCCGGTTGCAGCTGACGAATAAGTTCGAAGTGCCCCCGTGGGCTGGAAGCTTCTGCTACCTGCTGTCCCGCCTCATTATAAAGAACAGCTGAAATGCGGTTGCCAGTGCTTGTAATGCCCGGAAAATGTTCACTTGTCACTTGGAGGGTAGTCGCTTGTTCAATATTAATATTGAAACGCTTCGGGTGCCCCTGGGCAAGCATCTGTGTAGAAGATACGCCTCTTTCTAGTAAGGGAAGATTCTGTGTTGTATTGCCTAAGCTCGCTAATACAGGTGTAGAGAGGATACTTGCTACTACTGCACTAAAAACAATTGCTTTAATTTTCATGGTGGTTTACTCCGCTGGTTATTTACAATTTAACAATAACCTTAGAGTATGAATTGAAGCTGAATTTAGTGGTTTATTAGCAAAAAAAACGCCACCTTTCGGTGGCGCAAGTTATAGAGTGCTTAACGATTTAAAATATTAACCTGACGCCTGCCACCACGCCGGTATCTTCGGTATTATTCCCGCCAGCACGAGAAAGGTCAGCGGTATCGCCATACTCTTTTTCCCAGTAAGCGCCCACGTAAGGCGCAAAGCGTCTGGTCACTTCGTAGCCCAGGCGCATGCCGACACGCACTGAGTTAAGGCCCTTACCCACACCAAACTCCTTAACTTCGCTGGCAGCTACGGCAATTTCGGTACGCGGCTGTAGGTAGAGCCGCTGCGTCAGGCGCAGATCGTACTCGCTTTCCAGGCTGGCGGAGATATCGCCTTCATCGCTTATCATCAAGTCGAGATCGGTCTCGAAGCGATAGGGGGCGAGCCCCAATAGGCTGATGACGCCGAAATAGCGTTCGGGATAGTCATTCGTAGCGATACCGCCCTGATAACCGATGCCGCCCTGAAGTTCCCAGAAGTCGGCAATCAAACGACTATAAAGCAGGTTGAGGGACTCGAATTCTGCATCTTCGCCATCGCCCTGGACGTTTTGGCCTTCGCTTTCCACGTATAGGCGATTGAAATCACCGCCATACCAGGCCTGGAAATCCCAGACCAAGGCATCCCCCCCCTTGTCGGGCGAAGCATATTCCAAGCGATCGACCCGTACCGTGGTCATCGGGTACTCCACGACCGGTGACGGCCAGCCGGCCGGGGCGTCATAGCCGTCTTCGGCTTGAGCAGTCGTGGCGGCGGCCATGCCGAGGGCGGCGCTGGCGAGGGTTAAGTAGTGCTTGGTTTTCATACTGCCTCCTTAAGAAACCTGAACAACGCGGAACATGCCGGCATCCATGTGATAGAGAAGGTGGCAGTGGAACGCCCAACTGCCCTCTGCATCTGCGGTGATCAACGCAGATACGCGCTCGCCGGGCTTCACATTTAGGGTGTGTTTGCGTGGTATCAATTCCCCTTGGCCGTTTTCCAGCTCCATCCACATGCCGTGGAGGTGGATAGGATGCTCCATCATGGTGTCGTTAATCAGAATTAGGCGCAGCCGCTCGTCTTTCACAAAATGAATAGGGCCCGTCACTTCGCTAAACTTCTTACCGTCGAACGACCATATATAACGCTGCATATTGCCGGTCAGGTGCAGCTCAAGCTCACGGCCTGGCTCACGGCGATCAGGCCATGGTGTGATCGCTTTGAGATCCCGGTAGACTAATATGCGTCGTTCGTCGGGGTCGATGCCGATGCCCGCCTGGTCGTAGCGAGAGCCGGGCTGGGCTTCACCAGCGAGAAGCAAACCGTTTGCGCCTATTTTGGCCTGCTCGGCTGCCATGCCTCCCATAGTAGAGTGATCCATGCCTTGCATGTTGGACATACCGGAGTGATCCATCCCAGCCATGCTGGAATGATCCATCCCCGACATGTTGGACATGCCAGAGTGATCCATCCCCGCCATGTTGGAGTGATCCATACCGCCCATACCGTGGGCACCCATGGCTTCCATGCCGCGGTCGGCAATTTGGCGGCGCTTGGGAATCTCCGCCTGCATGCCTTCACGCGGGGCTAGCGTGGCGCGAGCGTAGCCACTCCGATCCATGGCTTCGGCGAAGATGGTATAGGCTCGATCATCTTCTGGTGAAACAAGCACATCGTACGTTTCCGCCACGCCAATACGGAACTCATCAACAGGCACGGGTTGCACTGGCTGGCCATCGGCAGCAACGACGGTCATCTTCAAACCAGGTATACGTACATCAAAGTATGACATCGCCGACCCGTTAATCACGCGTAGTCGTACCCGCTCACCAGCCTTGAACAGCGCATTCCAGTTTTCTTGGGGGGAGTGACCGTTAAGCAGGTAGGTATAAGTACTGCCGGTCACATCGGCAATATCCCGAGAACTCATGCGCATTTTGGCCCACATACCGCGCATCTCGGCAGTTTGTGAGAAACCCTTTTCGCGAACATCGGCAAAGAAGTCAGCAATCGTGCGCTCTTGGAAGTTGTAGTACCCTTCCATCGTTTTCAGATTACGGAACACCGACATGGGATCTTCAAAGGTCCAGTCGGTGAGCAGCAATACGTGCTCACGGTCGTAGCGGATGGGTTCGCGCTCGGCGGCGTCAATTATCAACGGCCCGGCGTGGCCGAGCTGTTCCTGCAAGCCGGAGTGGCTGTGGTACCAGTAGGTACCGTTCTGACGGACGGGAAAACGGTAGGTAAAGGTTTCACCAGGGGCGATACCTGCAAAGCTAACGCCAGGCACACCATCCATTTCCGGCGGTAGAATGAGACCATGCCAGTGGATGGAGGTGGGCTCGTCCAGCAGGTTGGTGACACGCAGTACTGCGTCTTGACCTTCTTTCAAACGAATCAGCGGGCCAGGACTGGTACCGTTAATGGTAATGGGTTGGGCTTCTTGTCCGTCAATAGGCAACGATTCACGGCGGATCGCCAGCGATACTTCGGGCCCTTCTTCAACGCCCTGAGCATAGACATTGGTACGGCCCCAGGGGTTTGCCCAGGCGGGAGTTAACCCCATTGCCGCAGCAGAACCTAAGCCTAAGGCAGCGCCTCCTTTTAACACTTGCCGACGAGAAAGAGGGCGAGAAATGATACTTGAGCGTGCCATGTGTAACTCCCATCAATGGTGAATAGCACTATCTTGATGGAAGAAGCTGAATCAAAGCTGAATGATGATTAATTGACTACTTCGCCCGTCAAGGGCAAAGCAATCGTTACGCGTAAACCACCCAGCGGGCTTCGCTCAAACTGAGAGTAACCCGAGTAGCGGGCAACTAACTGTGCAAGAATCGAAAGGCCTAAGCCGTAGCCAGGGCGGCGCTCATCCAGACGTGTACCACGCTCTCCCAAGCGCGAAAGTTCCTCGTTTGCAACGCCCTGACCATCATCATCAATCGTTAGCGTGAGTGCAGTTACAGTGACGGCAACATCGCAATGAACGCGCCTGCTCGACCATTTTCCTGCGTTATCAAGCACGATGCCTAATATTTCTGAAAAGTCGTGAGATTCAATGGGAACTTGTTCTTCCTCACTTGCTGAGTGAGTCAGGTCGAATATACGCTCAGGATAGAGGCTACGAAACATCTCAATCAGCCGTAAGCTATCACGAGTAACGTTGGCCATTCGTCCCGCATTAGGACCTGCGATACGTGAACGACGCAGCTCCGCATCCAACTGGGCGTTGATGTCTTCAATACGGCTGAGTAGTTTATGGCGTCTGTTCTCATCGATAGGCCGGTTGCCACGCAGCACTTGAGTCACGGCTGCAAGCGGTGTTTTTAATGCATGTGATAGGTTCGCGACCGATTCTCGCGAGCGCTTTAGACGAAGATCGATGTCGTCCATGAACCAGTTCAACTGGTCGACTAATTCATCTAGCTCCGAAGGGGCTACTAATGACAAGCGATCTCGTTTGCCTGAGCGCAATGCTTCAAGTTGTTGGCGCAGTTGCCAGAGTGGTATGAGTCCACGGTTAACCGCCAGCATATTGAGTAAGATGAGCATCCCTAAAAGCACGGCGGCAATCCCACCGACCCACCAGTGCAAGGTCGCAAGTCCTGCTTCCACCTGTGAAAAATCCTCACCCACCAGTAGCACACCCTGTGTGCCCTGCCACTCAAAATGGCGACGATAGACGAGCATGTGCTGCGTTCCGCGATTCACGTCTATTAGGGCATCACCGTTTTCTTCCAGCAATGGAGCCAGCTGTTGCTGCCATTGCGGGTCGGAAGCGCTGACCGAGCCATTGAAGCGGAGTACGTAGAGATGATGAAAGACTTGATAGCCTTGGCTAACCGAGTCGAGCGCAGTCGGTACAGCCGTTTGGTCTTGCTCTAGCTGCGCGACCGCGTGGTTTGCTTCACGTTGTAAGCGTTCACCTAAAAAATCTCTTGCCAGGCTCTGTAAAAAGATCCCATGCAATAGCCACGTGGTGACCACCACCAATAGCGCGACGCCGCCTAGCCATGCGAGCAGCCGAATGCGTAAACTGCGTCTATCAATGTGAAGCAAAGAAATACCCCTGACCGCGTCGCGTTTGAATGACTGATTTACCGAGATAACGACGCAGACGAGCGATATAGACTTCCACCAAGTTAGGTGCTGCAGCGTCCTGCTCCAAGGCATAGAGCTGCTCTAGTAGCTGATCTTTCGAGTGAATACGGTCTGGATGAAGCATTAAGTAGCGCAGTAATCGAAACTCCGTTGCTGTTAGCGAACGCCACGTTTCCCCTTCTAAGCACACACGTTGACCCGCCTCATCCAACGAGACACCGTTTAGCGTAATCACCTGAGATAACTGACCAGACTGCCTACGCAACAAGGCCTTCAGGCGGGCCATGAGTTCGGCTTCGTGGAAGGGCTTGGTGAGATAGTCATCGGCTCCGGTTTCAAGTCCGATAACTTTATCTTCCCAGGTATCGCGGGCCGTCAGGATCAAAATAGGCGTGTCGCGTTTTTGCCTGCGCCACTGGGCGAGCAGATCCAGCCCTGAGCCGTCGGGCAAACCGACATCTAAGATCGCCAGTTCATAATGCTCGGTTGCCATCAGCGACTTGGCCGCTTTCAAGGAAGCGGCCAAATCAACCAGGTAACCGTTGTCTTTGAGACTCTCTGCCAAGCTTTCCGCTAGCAAGTCATCATCTTCAAGTAGCAACAGTTTCATGGATATACGTCAGATTAGAGAGAAAAATTGCCGTACATGCCGGATTCATAATGACCAGGAATGTTACAGGCATACTCTAGCTCGTTAACATTGTCAGGGACACTCCATAATAAAGTCCCGGTTTCACCAGGCGCAATGGTGACACCTGCCATACTCATATTGGCCATATCGTGACCATCGCCGTTTGACATATTGGACATATCGTGGCCTTCACCGTGTGCCATATTCGACATGTCATGGCCTCCGCCATTGGCCATGTTTAGCATCATCTGGCGATGTTCTTCTTGGGCTTCTTTGCTACCAATCACAAATTCATGCTCTAAATTGCCGGTGTTGGTGATTTCAAATTTAACCACCTCCCCAGCCGCCAGTTCTAGCTCTTCAGGGTCGAACCACATATCGCCAGCCTCAAGGCTGATCGTGCGGTCAACGTCAGCCTCGGTTAGGCCATTGTCACCACTGCCTTGGCCGGGCGAAGCCCATGCCGCACTTGTTACTAGGCTTAGTGAAAGAGCAAGCAAAGGAGTTGTTAAAATGGTGTTGCGCATGGTCATTTACCTCAAAAGGGTTGTTGTCACTGCTTATTTATACGGTGTTAGCCTGAAACGAGTCTGAACCTAACGTAAAAATATGGCCTGCTACCCAAAAGCATTTCTAACATGATGATGGATCCTGCCCCCCCCCTGATTAGAGTCAACGCTGCAGCAATGACTTTTCGTCTTGTTGGTGCAATTGCCTATGGCAGCCTCCGCCTAAACCTCAGCAAAAACCCGCGTGAACCCTCGCCCACTCGGGCGGGGAGGTAAGCGGGGGCCGCACAAGCGGCCCTATTCTGGTGTCTTCTGTCCCTGCACATAAGCCTTGAGCGT
>JALUYN010000094.1 GCA_027012915.1 Cellvibrionaceae bacterium | reverse complement strand
TACTGGATTCCAGTCGTGGGTAGTCGGTTTCTTGATTAAGGGTATGGGTGTAGTAGGAATTACATCGTTGCATTGGTCAGGCCCATTATTGTTCTCTGTAGATAGAGATTTTTTCACAAACACAGCGGTCGGTGGTTGGGCTCTTGTCGATGTTAAGGTGACACTAAATGCAACAGACTCACGGCTAAGCCGCGTACTTTGACAGGGGCAAATTTACCCCGGGGTGAACACTGGACAACTTGTGCTCCCCCCGCCGGATGCGGCGAGGGGATTCAGAATGTGCCTTTACTGACGAATGCCTTCAATATGGAGTTCCAGATCCACATGGGTGGAGGCTGGGCCCAGATTGTAGTTAATGCCATAGTCAGTCAGCTTCAGAGAGGTAGTACCGGTGAAGCCGGCACGGTAGCCACCCCAGGGGTCATTGCCTTCGCCTAGCTTTTCCACGGGGAAGCTAATGGTTTTGGTAACACCGTGCAGAGTAAGCACACCCGTCAACTCACCACTGTCCTCATCGATAGCTTTATAGGATGTACTTTTGAAGGTCGCCTTGGGGAATTCACTGACGTTCAGGAAATCCTCACCGCGCAAGTGCTTGTCACGCTCGGCGTGATTGGAATCAATACTGGCGGTATCGATGGTCACTTCGATGCTTGAAGCCTCGAGGTTTGCCGCGTCGTAGGAAAACTGTCCGTCAAAGGTGTTAAAACGCCCGGTCAACCAACTGTATCCCAGATGCTTAATTTTGAAATTGATAAAGGCGTGAGCGCCTTTGACATCCAACTTATAATCTGCGGCGCTGGCCATACCAGGAAATGCCGCAGCACCACTCAAAGCCACTGCCAATAACAATTTTTTCATAAGTTCCTCACATTGGTTTTAGTCACTTGCGATAGCTCATCAAGAGCCAGTCGTTTACGATTTTTGGGTCACCCGCAACATTCGCATAAGGCCACGGTCCTTGTTCAACCATTGGTGTTTCACAGCGGCTACCGCGTGTAACGACACCAAAGCCATCAATCCCCACGCCAGCCACTCGTGTATTTCGCCGGCGATATCTTCTTGGTTTTCGACACGCCAGGGCAACGCTGGTACAGGCACAAGACCAAAGACGTCTATTGATCTGCCATCGGCAGTGGAGATCAAAAAGCCGCTGATCATCAAAGCCAACATAACAGCGTAGAGAGCAACGTGCATGAGTCTGGCCAACAGTTGCTCCCAGAATGGACCAGGAAGTTCATCAGGAGTTTCATTGTTCATGCGCCAAATAAGTCGCAAGAGCCACAACACAAAGATAACCATGCCTACGCTCTTGTGCAGGTCCAGAGATCCCTTGTACCAGGCGTCGTAGTAGGTCAGCTCAACCATATACAAACCGAGACCAAACATGCCAAAGATAGCCAGCGCCATAAGCCAATGCAAAGCTATGGCTAACCATCCATAAGATTCCCGTGTGTTTCTGATCATAACTTCGCCAAGTTCCTCGCCAAGAGCCCTGCTGAATCCCGATGAGCACAGGTTACTCTCAAGCCCACCTGTCTTGATAGTGCAAAAAATAATAAACAGTTGTGCACTTATCGAAATACAAATTTATACTGTGCTGCATCAAACTCAACCCTATGAGAGATCGCGTGATGCAAGATACCAACTGGGACGATTACCGCGTCGCCTACCAAGTAGCACAATCGGGCTCCCTGGCCAAAGCCGCCCAGCACCTGGGGTGTAATCACGCCACCGTATTGCGGCACGTGAACCGCCTGGAAAAGGCACTTAACATCAAGCTATTTATTCGTAATCAACGAGGCTACAAGCTCAGCGATGCGGGTAAAGTCATGGTCAATGAGATGCCCAATATCTTCGAAGAGTTCCATCGCATGGAAAATTTGATGGGCAGCGTGGAGCAAGACATTACCGGCAACCTGCGCATCACTTCCCTCACGGATTTCACCGATCTGCTCAATCCGGCTCTGGTGCGATTTCGCAAGAACTATCCGCAGTTGCGCATTCAGCTTATATCCACCGATGAAATAATTCCCCTATCCAGCGGTGCCGCCCACGTATCGCTGCGAGTGGGCAAAGAACCCAACGACCCGGATCTGATCGCACGCAAGATTTTTCGTATGGGCATCGCCTACTATGCAACAGACAGCTACGTTCAGAAATTTGGTCTGCCCAGCGGTCCGGAGGAATACAATCAGCACCAGTGGGCCATGCCCAGCATCGATAAATACCACATCCCTTTTGTGAAACACGTGATCAACAATATCGACTTCGACCGAGTGGTATTCCAGAGCAATCACTTTCCGGATGTGCACAGCGCCGTGGCAGCGGGAATGGGCATAGGACTGATGCCCTTGAGCAAAGCAGAGGAAGATCCGACACTCCACAAACTGGAGATTCAGACCGACGAGAAAGACGACAGTCACCTGTGGTTTGTCTATCACAAAGACCTGAAAAACAACGCCAAGGTAAAAACGCTCTATACCTATTTACTGGAAAGTCTCGAAGAGCACTAACCCCAACAAAAAAGGGCCGGCAAAGTGCCAGCCCCATTCACAAAGTGCCATTGCGAAAATCAGGAATCTTGTTGCAACATCGTTTCGATAAAGAACAAACGATCCTGACCAAAAAACATCTGATCTTTGTAGAACATGGTGGGACAGCCAAACAATCCGCGCTCTACAGCTTTTTCAGTATTAACCCGTAACTCGTCTTTTACCGGTTGCTCGTTAATCGCCATCATCAGTTGCGCAGCGTCGATACCCGCATCATTCAATACCTGGGTAACCACCTCCAGGTCACCCATATTCTTCTCTTCAGCCCACATAGCATTGTAGACCGCTTCCATATAGGTATCGAGAAACCCCTGCTGCTGGGCGTACACCGCGCCACGCATCAGATAGATAGTGTTGATAGGAAAGAAAGGATTAAACGCCATTTTGGCACCGTAAAGTTCAGCGAAACGGCTCATATCCGAGAACATCCACTGTCCCTTGGCCGGGGTTTCCACAGGAGATTTATTACCCGTCGCCTTGAAGATCCCGCCCAATAGGACTGGAACAGGCTGAACCTCTGCATTGTACTCTTTGGCAATCCACTGCAGACGCTTATAGGCGAGATAGGCTGTGGGGCTTCCAAAATCAAAATAGAATTCAATAGCGCTCATTCTTGGTTACTCTCTGGATGTAATTAGTTACTTAACGAATGTATTTTTTTATGCGCTCGAGCAATTACCAGGTTTCCACCCATGGACGTAAGTCTTGCTCGAACGTCCAAGCGTCGCGTTTCTGGGTATGAAGGTGCCAATAGGCCTCAGCGATAGAGTCCGGGTTGACGATATCATCTTCCTGACGCTCTGTTTTCAGTGGCAAAACATTCTCACGAATCCACGGTGTATCAACGGCGGCGTCAATAATCACGTGCGCCACGTGAATGTTCTGTGGTCCCAGCTCCCGCGCCATACTCTGCGCAAAAGCGCGCAGACCGTGCTTGGCCATAGCAAACGCGCCAAAACCGGCGGAGCCTTTCACACTGGCGGTAGCACCGGTAAAGATGATGGTTCCCTTGCCGCGCTCTAACATGTACTTGGTTGCTTCACGGCCAGTTAGAAAGCCGCTGAAACACGCCATTTCCCATATCTTGTGGAACTTGCGCGTGGTGGTATCGAGTACCTTCAAAGGCACATTAGCGCCCACATTGAAAATAACCGCTGCCAGAGGTGCAACATCCGTTTCAATGGACTTGAAGAGCTCCTCGATAGCCTCTTCTTTTCGCGCGTCGCAGGACCATCCATGAAACACATGTCCTTCGCTG
>JALUYN010000093.1 GCA_027012915.1 Cellvibrionaceae bacterium | reverse complement strand
GGTGACAAAGTGGAGCTGCGTAAAGACGACTGGATTTTGAGTTTCAATGGTAAGTCCCTGCAAACCCCCAGCGCAGAACAGTGGGGCGTAAAAAAAGACGGCGGCGACTTTGATCAGTTTACCGGAGCCACCATTACTCCCCGCGCGGTGGTCAATCAGGTGAAGCGAGCCCTCGAAGTATTTCAGAAGGCCCAGCCGCTTGCCCCTCAGCATAAATCGGCACTTCAACATCAAGAAAACGCGAGCACAGAATCATGAGCAACGATTACCGAGAGATTGCCAAAAACGGCTTGTGGGATAACAACCCCGCCCTGGTGCAACTGCTGGGCCTGTGCCCACTGCTCGCGGTCAGTGGTAGCGTCGTTAATGCGCTTGGACTTGGGCTGGCCACAATACTGGTACTGGTGGGTTCCAACGTCGCCGTCTCACTGATACGTAATCACGTCAGTGAGGCCGTGCGTCTACCCGTGTTTGTGATGATTATCGCCACCTTTGTAACCTGCACCGAATTGTTGATGAAGGCGTTTACCTTCGAGCTGTACCTGATTCTGGGTATTTTTATTCCGCTGATCGTTACCAACTGTGCCATCCTTGGCCGCGCCGATGCCTTCGCCAGTAAGAACCCGATCCTGCCGTCCGCCTATGATGGATTGATGATGGGAATTGGCTTTGCTCTGGTACTGATTGCTGTAGGCGCAGTACGTGAAATTCTTGGTAACGGTACGCTGTTCGACAATATGCAGTTGCTGTTTGGTGCCAGTGCCGAGAGCTGGCGTATCGAACTTTTCAGCAACTACCCTGGCTTTTTAGTGGCGGTTCTGCCCCCCGGAGCATTTATTGTGGTGGGCTTCCTGATTGCCGTGAAGAACATTATCGATGCCAAAATCGAAGAGCGCGAAAAAGCACTTCGCGCTCAGGCTCCGGTTGAGAAAGTCAGCAAGCGAGTCCGTACCACTGGCACTATTACCTGATGAACTCAAAACACTAGGCTTGCAAGCCACCTCAACCCTACTTATGTTGGGCAAGGAGAAGCCCCTGCGTAGCTCCTTCCCAGAAAATAAAAAAGCCCCCTGCAGCTATCTGCAAGAGGGCTTTTTTACGCACACGCAGAACGCCTTAGAAGCTCACGCGCAACTCAACACTCGCCTGGCGAGGAGTACCCAGCGTAACCGATCTGTTGTTCTGTTTGGCAGGAGTCACAACGTACTCTTCATCCAACAGGTTCTTCACACTCACGTACACCCCCCAGTCCACATCACTGCGCCATTCGTATCCAGCACGTAAATCAACCACAACGCGGCGATCACTTGCCGGTTCAAGGTTGTTACTGCCGTTCGGGTACAAGAAAGCAACTGCATCATCAACATAACTGGCATTGACGTTGGCAAACCAACCGTCCGCATCGAAATAGGTCAGACCGGCATTGGCAGTCCACTCTGGAGACTCAGCGAATTCGCGGCCATCGAAGTTGCCGGATCGATTGGTGTAATCTTTGAACTCGGTCTTGGAGTAACCCAGGCCACCGTAGATAAGCAGGTCACCATTAACCTGATAGCTGATCTCAGTTTCCATACCCGTCACCTCAGACTTGCCAACGTTGCCAGTCTGCTCATCGTAGCGAGCGGGGCTTAACTGCTCAGTAAGCTGCTGATCGGTCCAGTCAATGAAGAAGGCGTTAGCGTTCCAGGTTAGGCGATCATCGAGCCACTGAGAACGGAAAGAGAGCTCATAGTTCTTTGTATACTCGGCGTCGTATGCGACCGACACACCACGCGCAATGTTGTAGCTGATGCCGCCGGAGCGATAACCTTCCTGATAGATAAAGCTGGTACTGATGTCATCATTCCAATGGTACACAAGGCCAGCCTTGGGTAAGAACTCTCTGAAATCTGCATCAGACTCTGGCTCGACGGTAGAGGAGGAATTCACCAGGTCGGTAATAAAACCGTTTACTGCGGTAACACCAAAACCCAATAGTGGATCTATCATGGCAGCAGCAACCGGGTCAGGCAGTACAGTATCGATAGTGTTGTTCGACACTGAATTACGCTCCTGCTCTTCATAGTCCCAGCGGAAGCCAAGCAACAGATCCAACTGCTCCGTCAACTTATACTCCACGTCAGCAAAAACCGCATAGGTTTCAATTTCCTGTTCGGTGTATGCACGATTCATGTTAAGTACAATCGGGTCTGCCCCCAGGGCACCGTAGTAACCAAGCACCATTCGTGCCTGGGCCTCTGTGAAACCCATTCCCTGAGCAACGCCGATCAAACCCTGATCTTCAAGATCAATGCCCCGCTGCCCTATGGTGTCGTCTTCGGACTTCAACCTAGACCAGTACAAACCCGCAACCGCAGAAATTGTGTCGTCGTTGTAGACCAAGCGAAATTCCTGGGTAGTAGTTTTGGCATCATGCTTGTTGTCCAACTCCAGATCCAAATCCGAACTCGCATCACCGTCCCACAGGTAACCGTAGCGGGCATCGGTGTAACTGGAGATCGATGTAAAGCTCCAATGTTCATCGATGTCGTAGTCAACTCTCAAGTTATAGAGATCAGTATTGGTATCTTCCGAAGTCTGAGTGTTGTGGTCGAGTACTCGGCTGGCCGATAATACGCTGGAACCATCAACAGGAGTACGCACAAAAGGTACGCCAATATCGTTTTTGGTTTTGGTGTAGCTCAAAAGCGCCGACAGGCCTTCAATGGCTTCCGGCTCAAACAAGAGCTTGGCGCGGTAGTTCTGGTTTTCTGAATAATCACCGTTCTTGCTCAAGTAAGGCGTGTGGTTGATGCCGTCATATTCCCTATCTTCAACACTTACCCTGAATGCCAACTGATCTTCGACAATGGCGCCACCACCGGCAAATGCCAGATCGCGCTGACCGTTTTCGCCCATTTGTACTTTGACATCGCCGCCCCACTCATAAGTGGGCTTCTGGGTAGAGACAACAATCGCACCCGCGAGGCTATTACGCCCCTGCAATGTTGACTGAGGTCCGCGCAACACCTCAATCTGATTTACATCCCAGGTTGAAAATGCGCCCTGCTGTACAACACGGTAAGGCATGGGAGCACCATCAACATAGACACTTGCCAGACCAGTGTGATTACCACCATAGCCGTTGGTGGACACACTAAACGCGTCAATACCACGGATAGTAAAGGAGCTACCGAATTCTCCGGTGACGTTAGCGGTCTGATTCAGTACATCATAAATGTCCACCAGCGCCCGCTCTTCAATATCCTGGGCTGTGGTTAAAGCAACACTCACCGGAGTGTCTTGCAGGTTACGATCAATTTTAAGACCGGTAACAACTACCTCTTCAATTTGTGGATCATTGATGTTGACAGTTTTCTCAGCGAACGTAGCTTGGTTTGCAAGAACCACCGCAACACCTAACGCCGAGCGCATCATAGTTAGTTTTTTCATGGTATCCCTATCTTTTGTATTGGTATTTTGTAGCCGAGCATGCAGATGACGTAACTAGAAGACGCCCTGCAACGGAACTTTGATCATTTTTTACGCGCAGAAATACTATTGAGAATACGAAACATTTTCAACTGCAATACAATTACTCTTACAGGGTAAATGCACCTATTACCAGAAAGGACACATCAGAATCTTGCGCAAAGAATAAGGAAATTTTCGAAGATAAGTACCGCCATTGCTCTGCAACTCCATAGCCCCGCCCGCAATTTCCCTGTACCCTGCACGCCCGCAGCCACTCCTATCCTATTTACGGCTGTACAACGAGATAGCACATGAAATTTACTGACCTCGATTTATCCCCCGCCATCCTTGAAGCCATTGCCGATCAGGGCTACGAAGTA